>CAMWLG010000071.1 GCA_947175035.1 uncultured Lachnospiraceae bacterium
ACTCAGACTGCCTACAATGTGGTTTATGAATTGGCGGATACCTTGCCGGAGCCTTATAAATCGGAGAAAAGGGACAGAATCAATGTGTTCAGTGAGATATCCGAGGGCATGAAGTTCGGTCTGGGATATTTTGCACCCCAAAGAATCGTGGATCAGTTGAGCAGTGCCTACGAGGAATTGGGACAGGCGCCGGTGGAAACACTGTTTGCCTACGAGTGCCTCTCCAGAATGTGGATGCTTCATGACTGCGCCTCATGGGAAATCGGGCAATTCTACACCACGAATATCAGCGGTGCCATTATGGCGGGAGAAATCGGCAATATAAAGGGGAAAAATATATATGGTAATGCCACTCTAATGCTGGCGGGATTATCGGAAAATGAGAATGCCCGCCTGATTTTGAAGGAAAAGGGATTAAAGGATGTTTCCGGATTACAGCATGAAAATATGCAGATTATTAATTATCTGCTGATGACAGGAAACAGACAGTTGAGTAAACAGCTGAGCCTGCAGAGGGATAAAATGAAGCAGGCGATGTTTTATCAGGAAATGTTAGGGCTGGATAACCAGGCAAAATATATTTACGACAGGGATAGCCACCATTTGGACAAGCTGGCGATATTTTCCCTGAAAAATGAACGGATGATCCGTCTCTTTCTGGGGCAGGAGGTTTTCTGGTCGGAATTAAAGACGGTTTATGGAAATTTAAAAGAATATATGGCGGAGAACCAGAAAGCTTTTGTAGATACACTGCACTTTTACAGCTACGGGGATAACGGGCTCCTGATTGCGGCGGGGGAAAACCTGACAGATGACGGGGACTTTGTGGAATGTATCAAAACAGCCCATGAGTTTATGAACACAGCCGTATGCAGGGACTTTAAGCTTTCCTATGAATGCGCAGTAGTCATGCATGAGGAAGATGCCCTTCAAAAAGCGGATACAGCCCTTCAATACGGGGCAAAGAGTAAAAATTCCTTTGTCATATACAATCAGCTTCAGGAAGAAGTTGCGGATATGAAGGAAGAAATACGCATTCTTCAGGTTGTGAGGGAGGCTCTTGCCCAGGACGGAATCGTACCTTATTTTCAGGGAATTTATGATAACCGCAAAGGCCGGATAGAACTGTACGAGGCCTTAATCCGTATCAGGGATGCTCAGGGAAATCTGTATTATCCGGGGCAGTTTCTTTCCATCGCTAAGGAATATGATCTCTATGGGGCTCTTTCCGTGATTATGGTTAAAAAAGTTATGAGCATGTTTCTCCATAAAGATGTCAAGGTAACCATTAACCTGAATGTGCAGGATATCTATGATGAGGATATGATTGAGATGATTTTCCACTACTTAAAGCTGGCAGACCATCCGGAGAATTTTGTGTTCGAACTGGTGGAAAGCGAGGAGGTAACGGACTATCAATACATTGAGCAGTTTGCCGAAAGCATTCACGAGCATGGGGCCAAAATTGCCATCGATGATTTCGGAAGCGGCTTTTCCAATCTTTTGCACATTATTAAAATCAATGCGGATATTCTAAAAATTGATGGGGAAATCATCAAGGTAATCTGTCAGGATGAAAACTGTCGTGAATTTGTGACGATGATCAATGGATGGTGCACGAACACGGGAAAAGAAGTAATCGGCGAGTTTGTGGAAAATGAAAAAATCCAGCAGATTATGGAAAATATTGGAATTGCCCACTCCCAAGGATACTATTTTGCGAAACCTGCGGGCTGGGAGGATATTGAGGGAAAATTAGCTTGTGTCTGAAAGCTTTTATGAGCCACACTTAAGGGGCAGATGCCGGATGTTCGGCTTCTGCCCCTTAAGTTTTTAATTTCGTTGTAACTGCTTTACCAAATACACAAATTCGTCCTTATAGTCATCGCTGTCCGTGTCCACCTTTTTCAGAAGATTTCTCACATTCTCAAAGGAGGCGTCGCCTTTGTATTCGCTGTCCCTTAGGAGCAGTCCGAACTCCGCCACTGCTGCCGCAAAGTAAAAATCCTCCGTGGGCTCCTCCAGATAGCAATCTTGTGTCACAGGATACTCCTTTAAAATGCTCTCGTCCCCATCCGGCTCCTTGTAGCGTATCTTTAAATTCAGCCACTCTCCGTTTTCAATGCCTTGATTTCCGCTATTGTCCTGATACTTTAACTCTGTACTCGAAATCTCCTGTTTGGAGGAGACAGGGATAATCTCATAGAGCGCCGTTACCATATGGCCTGCGCCGATCTCGCCTGCATCCTTTTGATCATTGTCAAAATCCTCTGTTGCCAGCTCCCTGTTCTCATATCCCAGAAGCCGGTATCCCTTTACATAAGCAGGGTTAAATTCCACCTGAAGCTTTACATCCTTCGCTACCGTTATGAAGTTTGCACCCATCTCCTCCACAAGCACTTTTTTTGCCTCATTCAAGGAGTCAATATAAGCATAGTTGCCATTTCCATTGTCTGCCAGTGCCTCCATTTTGTTGTCCTTGATATTGCCTGTTCCAAAGCCTAAAACGGACAGAAATACGCCGAATTTCTTCTTTTGGGTGACAAGATCTTTCAAGTCGCTCTCAGAGCTTACCCCCACATTCAGGTCGCCATCCGTGGCAAGAATCACGCGGTTATTTCCACCTTCTATAAAATACTGCTCTGCCAGCCGATAGGCGGTTCCAATGCCGTCCGCCCCGTTGGTTGCACCCTCTGCTTTCAGGCTGTTGATGGCATCGGTAATTTTTTTCTTGTTATCCCCGCTTTCTCCTTCCAGTACCACCTTGTCCGAGCTGGCATAGGTGACTATGGAAATCCTGTCCTTTTCCGTGAGTTCTTCCACCAGCATGGAAAAGGACTTCTGTAAAAGCGGCAGCTTGTCATCAGCATTCATGGAACCTGACACATCCAGCAAAAACACAAGGTTGGAAGAGGGCGCTTCGCTAAAGTCAATCTTCTGTGTCTTCAGGCCGATCTGCAAAAGTTTGGCATCCTCATTCCAAGGACAATCTCCCAGCACCGTGGTGACTCCAAAGGGTTCCTGATCGCCAGGAAGCGCATAATCATAGGAAAAATAATTCAGCATTTCCTCTATGCGGACTGTCCCCTTGGGAATCTGATCGATCGAATATCCATCTTGGATCATCCTGCGGATATTGCTGTAGGCAGCCGTATCCACATCCGCTGAAAAGGTTGAGAGCGGTGAGTTTGCTACGGATTGAAATCCCTGCTCCTCCAGCGCATTATACTCTTCCGTATTCCAGTCCACCGCCTCGGAACCTTCTTCCGGCACGAAGATCTCCGTATGCGGCGCCATATATCTATATGCTTCCTCTGCCGCATCAGCGTTGGTAATGTATTCCTCATAATGTGCACCCTCACTGATGAGAGGAGATTGAGCATTACCCTTGGGGGTATAGGAGCTACCGGCATCAGAGCCGCCCTTTGAATTTCCGCAGCCCGAAAGCGACATCACCATTGCCATGCCCACAACCAGAGCGCATAACCGTTTCTTTTTTACAATCCTTTTTGTAATCTTTTTCATAATCTTTCCTCCTCAAGATACTTGATATCTATTAAGACGACTTTTTTTCTGCCAGGTTCTCCCTTTTTTTCAATTTTTTGATGAGACGGTTGCTATTTGACGCACGATTGAGTATACTGTGAAGACAGCAGATAAAAAAGGATAAACCAAACGAGGGGCTGCGGTATCATGATAAGGAACAAAAGTGGCAATGGAATAATTGGGGTGGGATTTTTATGCCTGATGCTTCTTATGACGGCGGGATGCGGGCAGCCGCAGAAAAACGCAGAGCCGGCATCTGTGGCGGCTGAGCAGGACAATGTGGCGCAGGAGTCCGAGGAGCCCTCACAGAAAGCGGACGGTTCCCTGTTTTATGACTATTCGGGAATGATCAACCGCCATGTTTATGGGAGGAATTCTGACAGCGCTGACGCAGATGGGGATTCTACGTATCAAATGCAGTCTTATGGATGGGCGGGAGACATCGCGGAGGAAGAGCGGTCAGCGTTTATTGATGCCTTTCTGGGGGAGGGCGCTTCGGAACACCCCCCTTTCTATGAATATTATGCGGAGGAGCCCGTCAGTTATAATGAGGAGGGGGATCTGCAGCTAGAACTGTATTATGACGAGCAGACCGGCGTAGGATGCGGGATCCGCTATGTGCGCGGGAAAGAAAATGCAGTCGCAGGGAAGGGATTTGCCTTTGATACCCATGGAACCGTGGGATGGAGAGAACAAGGGGATCTGTTCTCTGTGGACGAGGAATTCATGGCGGAAGTGAACGAGTGGGTGACGGATTTTGAGGATTCTTATGAATATGACGAAGCTGGACGGCTTGTTCATTATTTGGGCACCGGTGTGTTAGAGCTTACGGGAGATACGAAGAGCAGCGAGATTTTTGTCATGGATTTTATCTGGCGGGAGGACGGTACGCTGCTCAGAAAGTACAGTTATTGCAATTCGTTTCTTTTTGGTACCACGGGCAGCAGCGCTTATGATTACTTTGACAACAGGCAGCGTATGACATACAGAGACACCTATATTACGCACGGTTCTCTGGATTACTATTATATTTATGACGACGATGGGACGGTGCCGGTCTATGTCCTGCTTCTGGATAATGATCTGGGAAAATGGTTTCCCACTTTTGCCGTGTGTGAGTAGATGGAGGGATGTGTGATGTGGCTGGTATTTGCATTATTGTCCGCAGTGTTTGCGGCGCTTACTACAATCTTGGCAAAGATTGGAATCGAGGGTGTTAATTCTAATCTCGCTACTGCGGTCAGAACGATGGTCGTGGTGCTCATGGCGTGGGTGATGGTGTTTGTCACCCATGCCCAGGGAGGGATCTCTCAGATTGGCAGGAGAAGCTGGGTATTTTTGATTCTGTCAGGATTGGCTACAGGAGCGTCATGGCTGTGCTATTACCGGGCTCTGCAGCTGGGGGAGGCATCAAAGGTCGTCCCCATCGATAAACTCAGTGTTGTGATCACGCTGGTACTTGCCTTTGTGATTCTGCGCGAAGAATTTACCGTGAGATCGCTCATCGGATGTATTTTGATCGGCGCGGGGACTTTGGTCATGGTGTTGTAAACATATCCCCATGATAGTTGCATTATGACAGGATACTTGGTATGATATTTACACTTAACATCAGAATAAGAAGGTTGAAGTTAAAATGGAAAATCAACAGACCCCGGACAGAATCAAAATACGCGGCGGACGGGTACATAACCTGAAAAACATTAATATTGACATACCGCTTAACAAGATTGTAGGGATTGCCGGCGTTTCGGGCTCAGGTAAATCCTCTTTGGCACTGGGGATTCTGTATGCGGAAGGTTCAAGACGCTATCTGGAATCTTTGTCAACTTACACACGCAGAAGAATGACACAGGCGCAAAAAGCACAGGTGGACGACGTGTTGTATGTTCCGGCTGCATTGGCGCTTCGCCAGCGACCAGGGGTTCCCGGTATTCGCAGCACCTTCGGAACAGGCACGGAACTTTTGAACAGCCTTCGCTTAATGTTTTCGAGGCTTTCCAGTCATTGCTGCCCGAATGGACACTATGCGGAACCTTCCCTGAATGTGGCGGCGGGTCTTCCCCTTGTCTGCCCCGTATGCGGTGAACAATTCTTCGCGCCGGGTGCGGAGGAGCTTGCGTTTAACAGTCAGGGCGCGTGTAAAAAATGTGATGGCACAGGCGTTGTCCGTACCGTGGATGAAACCACGCTGGTACCGGATGAGTCTCTATCGATTGACGAAGGCGCGGTCGCACCCTGGCAGACGTTGATGTGGTCGTTGATGAAGGATATCGCGCGTGAAATGGGAGTCCGTACCAACGTGCCGTTCCGGGAACTGACCGCAAAGGAGCGTGACATCGTTTTTCACGGCCCCGCGGTCAAGAAAAACATCATCTATCAGAATAAGACCAGCGGCGCTGCCGGGGATATGGATTTTACATACTTCAACGCCACCTATACCGTGGAAAACGCCTTGTCCAAAGTCAAGGACGAAAAGGGCATGAAGCGGGTGGAAAAGTTTTTGCGGCAAAGTGTCTGCCCTGACTGCGGAGGAACGAGATTAAGTCATGCGGCGCGGGCACCGAGGCTTCGGGGAATTTCGCTTGCGGAAGCCTGTATGATGACGCTTTCCGATTTGACGCAGTGGGTTGCAGACGTCCCAGCTTCGTTGCCCGAAGAAATGCGTCCGATGGCGGAAAGTATCTGCGAATCGTTCCAAAGCGCCTCAAGGCGCCTGACGGATCTGGGTCTGTCCTATCTTACCTTGGATCGCGCTGCCTCTACGCTTTCCACCGGAGAGCGGCAAAGGATGCAGTTGGCCCGTGCGGTGCGCAACCGCACCACCGGTGTTCTCTATGTGCTCGATGAGCCATCCATCGGTCTGCATCCCTCAAACATGGATGGCTTAATTGGCGTGATGCAGGATTTGATCGCAGATGGCAATACTGTGATTCTGGTAGATCATGACACCCATGTGCTTTCCAAAGCGGATTGGCTCGTGGAACTCGGCCCGGAAGCCGGTACTGGAGGCGGAACGATCATTGCACAAGGAACTCTACAAGAAGTGGAAAGCGATCCAAACTCACGGATCGGCGGCTTTCTCACAGGAAAAACGACCATTGATATCGGAAAACACATTCCGTCGGATCAAATGTTTTCCCTTGGCACCATTCATCTGTCCACATCGGAAATCCATACAGTAAAGCCGTTAGAAGTGGATCTGCCAAAAGGACGGCTGATTGCGGTTACCGGCGTATCCGGTTCGGGAAAAACGACATTGATTTTAGAAAGCCTGATTCCCGCCTTGGAAGCATCCATCCGATGGGACAAACTTCCAGAGCATGTGAAAGCGGTCCGTGCGGATGGAATTACGCATGTCAAGTTGATCGACGCCACACCGATCGGGATCAACGTGCGTTCCACCGTGGCCACCTATGCCGATGTACATGATGAACTGCGCAAGGTATACGCCAGAACGCCGGATGCCAAAGAACGGGGTTATAAGGCAGGCGATTTTTCTTATAATACAGGAAAACTGCGGTGTCCTACCTGTGACGGTACAGGTTCCATCAATCTGGATGTTCAGTTTTTACCGGATGTGGAGATTCCATGTCCGGATTGCGGCGGCTCACGCTATGGCAAAGACACGAGCCTCATCAGGCGCATACCCAAACAGGGCGGACAGGCCAATACCCTTCCGGAACTCATGGATATGAGCGTGGATGAAGCGCTCACCGCATGTGCGGATATTCCGCTTGTAGCGCGAAGACTCAGCGTATTGCAGCAACTTGGTCTCGGTTATCTGACGCTGGGAGAAGAAACACCAAGTCTCTCAGGCGGAGAAGCACAGCGTCTGAAGCTTGCCAGTGAGATAGGAAAGGGGCAGTCGGACACGGTATTTGTATTTGACGAACCCACCATTGGCCTGCATCCGTTGGATGTGGAGACACTGCTTCATGTATTTGAGCGCTTGATTGAAAAGGAAGCGACCGTCATTGTCATCGAACACGATCTGGATGTGATAAAGAACGCGGATTATGTGGTTGATATGGGGCCGGACGGCGGTGTGCACGGCGGGGAAATCGTCGCAGCAGGTACGCCGGAGGAGATCTGCAGATGTGAAAGCAGCAAGACCGGAGTCTATCTGAAGCAATATTTGGAACATCAGCAAAGGTAAAGTTACGGAGGATACGAGCATGGTGATCGAGGGCAATCAAAAAGAAATAGAGGCAATGGAACAATTCCACAAGGGAAATCGGCAGGAGGGATTACGGTTACAAGAAGAATTCGCTTCTGCTTTCAGAGAAGAATTCAAAGATAAAGACCATTGCCCATGTAAAAAAGCCTGCCGTTATCATGGTAATTGTAAAGAATGCGTGGCGATTCACAGAGCGCATCAAGAGCATGTTCCAAACTGTATGAGGCCTATTATCAATGCGAAAATAAAGCTCTTATCCGAATTGACGGAACATACGATTGCGAGTGAAATCGAAGCCCCGCATGAGATATTGAGAAAGGAATATCAGTGATTCAATATTTTAGTTCATTACTATGCTGCCAATGAATGCCTATGTGCCCTACTCCTAAAATAATACAGGCAATTAACATCCATATTACTTTTCCATAGATTCCAAGCAAAAAGAATGCTGTTACAGGTAATGTTGCCCCTGCAATTGGAACCCCCAAAAAAGCACTATAGAAATCGGATAATCTTCTTTCACTCTTGAAATATCTTACCCACCACATCTCATACATGATCATCAAAATGCAGGCGGCAACAAGCCACAACGACCACAGCGACCATTCTCGTAAATTAAAATCCGAAAACACAAGGGCACAACATGTAACAAAAATTTCTCCTATCCTTTCTAAAAAAGCAAGAATCCTATTTTCATTTGCTGCACTATAACCTTGTGGCTGGTTTTTAGACCATATCACATTGGGAACCGTCAGCATAAGCAAAAATAATAATCCCACATATGAGAACCCCAAATGACCAAGCATTCTACTCACGCTCCTCACTTAACATTGCTTTCGCCTCTTTACACCATTCTAAATAAGCACGATACGTCTTAATGCCAAACTCTACCGTTAATAAATAATATTTGTGTGTCTCATCAGTCTCTATATCATTTCTAAGGACATCTGCTACACCTATGAGATCAGCCAACTCTTTCTCAATCTTCTCTTCAAATGTATCTATGTGTGATATTGCTTGTAATACGCCTGCTTCATTACCAAAAAATAATTTAAGCAGTGTTTCATATCGCAACTCGTCTTTTTCCGCGGGAATCCTAAGCCAATCCTTTAAATAGCTTCTTCCTTCTTCCGTAATAGAGTATATTATTTTATTTCGGTTATTTTCTGCTCCATCACGTTTCACCGCAAACCCCTGTTTAACCAAATCGCTAAGCGTTGGATATATACTTCCATAGCTTGCTCCCCAAAAATACTTTAATGAAGTATCCATTCGTTTTTTTATTTCATATCCCGTCAAATCTTCATGACTTAACAATCCTAAAATCACACAATCAATCTTCTTTTCTATTGCCATTGTGCTTTCCTCTCTCCACCATTCCATAAGACAAAACCTTTTTAGGGCAAATAAAATGTATCAAACTGATATATAAAACAATATATCAGTTTGATACATTTGTCAATGGTATTTTTGATTACCTTTTTCCCTTAATGGTGACCTGAGTGATGACGCCCTCCGCTGTTTCCTCCATGACTGTGTTCGCCAATCTGGGGGCAGCCGTCAATTCCACAGGCCCCGTGTGTATGGGCTGTTTCCTCCGTACAGCCTGACACCCCGCAATTATGATATGCGTGTCCATCATCCGCACTGTGGGGATAACAGTATTCTCCGTTGTGCATATGCGTTCCCGCTTCCGTGCACTCTGCTATGTCACATATACCGTGGTCGTGTTCGCCGATCTGTGTGCATCCATCAATTCCGCAAAGACCATGTTGGTGCACTTCGGTCTGGGTGCAGCCTGACACTTCACATGAAAACGTCATTTCCTCTGCCTGAACCGCACCCTTGAACTCTGCCTCCGCCATCTTCACATTCTCTGTCTGTACCGTTTCTATATTCTCTGGTTGTACTGTTTCTACACTCGCCGCCTGCGATGTGTCCTTAGCTTCCGCTGAGCCTTGATTCATCGCATAAACTGAAACTATGCCACCTGACGCCATTGCAATCGCCACAAACGCAATAGCCAATAATACTTTTTTCTTTGCCATCTTCATCACCATATTTTTCCTTCACCAATTTTTCTAATCCCTTGCCTGACGAGTCCTTCTAAATTAATTATATCCCTCAAAAACATCAATTTCAATCATTATCTACAGGAACAATTTAGCACGTGTTTCACAGATAGATCTGTTTTGTCGCAACTTGTTCGCAGAAGCGCTTATCATGCTCCACAAACAGCAATGTTGCCTCGGAAGCTTTCAGCAGCTCTTCTATTTGTATTCTTGACAACACGTCAATATAATTCAGCGGTTCGTCCCAGATATAAAGATGAGCCTGCTCCGATAAACTTCTTGCAAGCATTACTTTTTTCTTCTGACCCTGACTGTAGCTTTCGATCGGACGGGAAAAAAGCTCTCTCGAAAAATCCAGCTTCCGCAAAATGGCTTTAAATAGCGTTTTGTCTACCTGATTTTTTTCAGCATAGTCGTCAAGATCACCAAATAAACCATCCGTGGATTGACAGACATAGGATATTTTCAAATTGGCGGCTCTTGTGATTGTTCCACTATAGTAATCAAGCTCGTCTATGATTAGCTTGATCAGGCTTGTCTTGCCGCTTCCGTTTTGCCCGCAAATCGCGATGCGGTCACCTTGAGCAACTGTAAAGCTGATATCGCTGAAAACCGTCTTGCTGTCGTAGCTTAGCGAAACATTCTGAAAAGTGATCAGTTTAGAGCTGTGATACTTCAGAGGCAACAATTTTAGTGGTGGTGCTTCGTCCACATTTTGCAGCAGCTTGTTCTTTTCCGAAATGTCCTTCTCAATACGACTCTCCATCGTCTTTACGCGCTTCATCAATTTGGCGGATTTGTGACCAATGTATCCCCTATCGGGTCTCAACCCGGAATTTCTTGTGCTGTATTTGCTGCTTTCTGTTTTGTCAGACCAAGAGGAAACATTTTTTGACGCTTGTTCCAACTGATTGATTTCCCTTTTCAGCCGTTCGTTTTGAGCCTGCTCAAACTGCTCCTGCCGTTCACGATTTTCATTCCATGAGCTGAAATTTCCCTTTTGAACTTCAATGTTCATTTTATTGATCGCCAAAATATGGTCGATGCAGGAGTCAAGAAACTCCCTGTCGTGAGACACAAGGATAAATCCCTCTTTCCTTTTCAAGTAAGACGCAAGAACATCTCTCGCGTGGGTATCGAGATGATTGGTAGGCTCATCGATCAGCAAAAAGCTGTTTTCCCGCAGAAACATTCCAGCGATTAACACTTTCGTCTGTTCTCCGTTAGAAAGCGTGTCGAAAGGTCGATACAAAAGTTCATCCTCCGCTTCCAGAAAACCAAGCTCGCGCTGTATCTGCCAATCCTCCGCCTGCGGCGATATCTCATGAATCGCATCGATCGTTAAATACGAGTTGTCAGGGGCGTATGGAAAATACTCGAAGTCTACCGATGATACAATTTTTCCGGTATACTCCAGATCTCCCATAAGTAACCTGAGCAGAGTTGTTTTTCCTCGCCCATTACGTCCGGTTAAGCCGAGCTTCCACGCCGTGTCAATCTGCAGATTCACATTTTCAAAAACATTTTCAAATCCCCCGTCATAACCGAATGAAAGGTTCTGAATATTAATAAGTGACATGATACATCCCTCCGTGTTCGAATCAATTAGAGAAAAAAATAAGACCGCAGAAATAATCCGCAGTCTTCCGAACACCAGGATACGCCCATAGCACATGGTGTGCGCCGCTCACGACTATGAGCGGTAACATTCAAGAAAGTGCGAACAATTTCTGCCCGCATATCAACACACGGCAAACCGCACAGGTAGTAATCCTGTGCCAAACCATCTGGCGATATGCAAAAAATCAGCAAGAAATTGTAAACATCTTTCCACCTCAAATCCTTTTATTGTGCTTTCTGTTGTAACATAAGCCGGACGTTTTGTCAAGTGTATGTTTTCATTTGGAACAAGTTTGAACAGCGCAGGCAGTGGAGCGCAAGGTCATTAGTCGAGTTCCAATGAATCGGATATATAATAAAGGTAATTATGCTCCTGACAGTATCTGTCAATCATATCTATAAGATCCAGATCGGTAGTATACTCAAGTAAATAGATATCGAGACCATAATCGTGACATTCCTCAATATATTCCTTGAAATATTCTTCATCCTCCTCATCCGCCCGGCCAAATTCATTTTCATCAAAATCAATTTTGCTGAATACGGTTTCCTGATTTACGCCGGATATGACACTTGGGGACTTACCTTTTTCATGAAGATATTCGGTTACATATCGGTCTCCGCCATTGACGATTATTTCTTTCCCTGTTTTGAACAGATTTTCCATGATTGTATACAGACCATCATAAATGTCTTTGTCAGGATATACATAATACACATCAAGATTGTCCACAAAGAACCCGTCCACGCCCTTGGCGGCAAGGGATTCCGATAATTCACCCATAAAATCAATCCATGAGGGGTCGGACACGGCAATCCAACGTTCGTCTTCCCAGTTCTCATAAACGCCAAGAGAAAGATATGAGTAATCCTTATAATAATCCCTATATTCTTCAAGTGAGCCAACATTAAGATATGTATATACTGTTTTCCCTTTTTCGTGAAGAGATGAGATTTCTTCCTCCGTAAAATATTGGGCGTCAATAACGATGATATCATATGCGTCGGTACGGGAAATGTCTTCCGGATTCAATCCCAGAAAAACACCATAAGAGACGGTTTCTTCGTTATGATCCATAGTGTTTGGAGTTTCCGTATTCAGTTTTCCGCATCCTGTGATGAAATGGCAGCAAATCAACAGGAAGATAAGTAAAAAGTGTTTTTCTTTCAAACTTTTCATCGCCTGATCATCTCAACAACTGACGCCATATCCATACACTTGGCATATCTACGGGGCCACACATAATCATTATAATAGTGATAGCAGATCTCCTTTGTCATGTATTCATTGTCAAACGTGGAATTGGCATACGCCGGCACGATCATCTCATAACCGTGCGCAAAACCGCTTTGGATCGTCGCGTCGATGCAGAGATTGGTCTGTAACCCCACGATAATGATCTGCTTCTCACCCTTTTGTGCCAGATACTCCGCCAGCCCGACCGATCCATGGAAAGCGCTGTTTACGGTCTTGTCAAAGATGCGTTCCCCTTCCCTAGGCGCAAACTCCTCAAAAATCTCAAATTCATCGTCACCTACGGAAAAACCTGTTCCCGGTCCGTCATCATGCCTCACATAGACGACCTCCACATCGTTTCGTCTGGCCTCGGAAATCAGTTCTTTTATATTGCTCTTCATTTTGGCAAATTCATAGAGTCTGTCATCCGTAATACCCTTTTGTGTATCCACCACCAATAAAATCATTTCTCCACCTCCCTATGGCATGATGATAGCACAAATCCTTTAAAAAATAAAGTTTATGCATTTCAGTGCATAAACTTCCAATATCAATAGAAATTCCCGCCTTGGTTTTAGGCGGGAATTTTTTATATAGTATTTTTGAAATAAATAATCGCTTTTCGCACGTCGTTTATAGGCAGCCATATCAGCACAAGAAGAAAAGCTATCCCTGCAAAAACTCCTGCCGACGGATTTTTTTGAGTGAGCCATTGCGAGCCGAACGCCAATAGCCCCAACAGCACAAGCATAAGTATGACCGCTATTATGTAATTCCCCGTTGCCCTGAGACAGAAGCCGAAAAGAGTAGCTAAAAACCAAAACATTACAAAATAAAGCGCATAACTAAAGATAACATAAGCAATACCGCCGCTTTCAGCCATGCCTTCTCTTGAGACAGACCCCATACCGACAGTAACCGCTACAGTAAAAATAATCTTCAGAACAAAGCCCCCCGGACTGAACACTAAGGTTTTGCCCTCAAACTCTTCATCTTTCATATAATCACCCCCAAACAATTGAAAATCTGCATCAAAAATTATAGCAACCATGTCGGATTTTGTCAACAGACCCAAAGCCGGCTTGGCACACCAAAGTGACGGGAGTTAACTAATTGCTACTCTTCCATCAAACCATATACAATACTATTGGCGAACTGATCACATAAATTTTCGTCAAAGATTTCTTTCAAGACATTTGATATGATTTCCGCTGCATGCTCCATATCCTGATCGCTAATTACCGTTAAAGGCAATAGCAGAAGAAAAATTCGCTTATCATTTCTCTCTTCTGTATATTTTAATAAATCTGTGAACGGGAAAACCCAAATATTGTATTCTCCCCCCGTACAGGCAATCTGTCTGTCATTGATGTAATATACGGTATCTCCCGGATGAAACTCTATCTTTAAGGTTTGAGTCGATGTGAGCTCACAAATGAGCGTTTCGGGTTCGTCAATATAGCCGTCTGTCTCCTCCAAAACTCCATCATAATATTTTGTGAAATCTCCCCACCAATTGCTATCTGCCGCTTTATTTTCTTCTATCATTTCAACCAATGACATATCTGTTTCTTCATCTAAAGCTGTCGGAAAAGATGTTGCTACAAAACCTGTCCAAAATTTCCTATTGGCGAACTCTATATCATTTAAGGTAATCATTTTATCCCTCCTGTAAATTCAAATGTGTCATGCTATGTATTAATAAATGGTGTATTGCATTTACCATAATAAATCACTTACCATATATTACATTAGTGCCGGGCATCTCTACACTTTTTATAGTCGTGCTTGTGGAAGTAATCTCATGAGTTATTTTATCATAATATTTATCCACCCTCATAAGTTCGGCCACGTCACGAACTCCATAATCACCACCTATGATATATATCAGGTAATTGGTATCCACATATGCGCTGTCTGTCTCTTGGACATCCCTATAGATACTAGGCCTACTATTCACGAAACCATAGAAATCTCCTATAGCTTTTCCCCGCTCCAATGACAGCTCTCCAAAATATACCAGCTCCATCGAATCCCAATTCTTAACAGATAATTCATTTTTCAGAAAGCATCTTCTATATGCTCTTGGAATTTCATGAGTAACGAGTATATCATCCTGATAGTATGTTCTCAGCTCCGTATAACGAATGCTATACTCCACATAGTAATCATTTTCGCCGCAGTATATGATTTCCTCATCTTTTGTTCTGCTTCCTGTCGTTCCATTCCAAGTATTTGTGGCCTCAATCAACCAAGTGCAATGTTCATCAATCAACTCTTGAAATACTTCATCGGAGATCTCTTCATTTATATCAACTTTACTTAGCGGAAGTTTGGATTGGAGAATATATGGCTCAACGCTTTCACGGTATAGAACTCCATCCACTTTCTTTTCCATCAGGGGAGTATCGAACAAATCATACACGCCACTATCTATATCAGAAATAAAATCAGATGTTTTATATTTATTTTGGGCAATATAGATCAAGTCTTCATCTGAAATGGCTTCTGCCTCATCGGCAGATTGAAATAAAAATGTTCTCAATTCAGGCTCTTCTGTGCCGGTTTTGGAATTATCTGTATTTTCTGCGCCACACCCCGAAACAGATAACAAAATCCCAAACAACAACACATACAATGAGTATTTTGTTCTATTCTTCATTTAAGCAATTCCTTTCACTTAGTAAATTGATTGGCTTAATTATATCACATTCTCATGCCCCTATATATAACTTTTTTCAATAGCGAAACAGGGGTGGTAAAAATCATGTAACTTTGATACAATTCAATTGTGCAACCGATGGAACCCCATGTTGCGATGTATACTGGAAAAGAGAGGTAAAATTATGCGAAAACGGCTTATCAGTATATGTACAGTTGTAATGATAGTATTTAGCATCTGTGGCTGCGCACAAACAACCGAAGACACCCTTGTTATGGAATCTGTTACAGAGACGGAAAGCGCAGAGCCGCAGAATACAAAAGCAGAGAAGCAGAAAACATCATCCGAAGAGGCGTTGGAGGAGACTGCAGCCGAGGAACAAGAGCTGTTTACTTATATCATTGACAATGACCATGCGGTGGTTACCGGGCTGCAAACGGAAGACGCGAGTGGCTTGCAAGAAAGAATGGTGATTCCTGATACGCTGGGCGGATATTCCGTTGTGGAAATAGGCGACCATGCCTTTGAGAATACCAAATTGAAAAATGTTCGCATTCCTGAATCTGTTGAAGTAATCGGAAATAGTGCTTTCAGAAATACGAATATTGAAGATGTGAATTTCTCACAATGTTATAATTTGAAAGAGGTGAAGGCTAACGCTTTTGAAAATTGCAATCTGCATGAACCGGGCCATTCTCAATTTACATGGTTTATGGAAAAAATCGGGGAGCGGGCGTTTGCAGGAAATAAACAGCTCACCCGGGTGAATTTCTGGTCGGGAGATGTAACCATTGAAAAGGAGGCTTTTGACAACTGCGGGGATGAAATGCTCTTTTTTGTGGAATGGAGCAGGGAAGAAACGGGGAAGGAAGTGGAAACATACGCAGCAGCAAATGGGATTACAGTGGAATATCCCGTGACAACGCAGATCAATGTGCCCTCGGAGCCATTGCTCTTAACCCCGGAGATAGGAAGCTTTTTTTACGGAGAACTGGGAGGTACCTACGAAGATTGGGACGATGATCAGTATTGCAGCTTTGAGAAAACACCGGACGCGCCCAACTTTGGTTTTGAGGACTGGCAGTGGCTCGGTTGCAGTAGATGGTGTGGTATTGAGTACTTTGATAATCAGGCAACCGCTTCGTCTGAGCTGGCTTCTGCTTCAGACCGTTACTGTGCCGACAATGTCGTCCGTGAAAACAGAGAACTTGCATGGGCGGAGGGAGCGGAAGGTGCCGGAATCGGTGAATATATCGTCTATAACCAGACTGTATGTACCCAAGGACTTATAGAGTCGAGCGGAAAAAGTATTATAAGGTGGGGTTTTTATTGTGATGACGGATATATAGATTATACGCAGCTTTGTATCGTAAACGGCTACGCCAGAGATGCGAAAGTATGGCAGGAAAACGGCAGGGTAAAAACGCTTATGATGTATGTTTATGACCACCCCTACGCCCGACTTGAACTGGAGGACACCATAAATCCCCAATATTTTACCATACCTCAGGGTGATATCAGGGTGGCAAACGGAGAGGAAGTGACATTTAAATTTGTAATAGAGGAAATTTATCCTGGAACCATGTATGAAGATACCTGTATTACTGGAATCGTGGCCGATTTTGGGAATGCGTCTGAGGGGCATTAGTCACAGGACCGGGAAGGAGGACACGCCGTACATGAAAAAAATTGCAATGTTTACCATGGGAACACGCGGGGATGTTCAACCGTATATCTTTTTGTCCAAAGAATTAATGAAAAAAGGATTTGATGTGACTTTAGGTTCCCATCCCTGTTGGAAAAGTCTGATAGAAGCATCAAATATTCATTTTATTCCCGTGGGCCCTGACATTGATATAGAACAAGAAGCCGCGATCATTAGAGGGAAAAATCCCAATCCGGCAATCAGCATGCTAAAGACAATGAATTTTGTATTCAAAATAATTCAAAATTCCACCCATGAAATATATGAGGCTTGCAAAGGGAAAGATTTGATTATTGTCAGTCACAGTCAAATGGGAGCGACGGAGGCGGAGGCGCTCGGGATACCCACTGTAAATGTAACACTTCAGAAGGAAATGATTGCAGAAAAATTAAAGCCTCTGACGTTTCAGGATAAAATCATTGGTGGATTGATCGGAAAGCAGGTGGCAAAGCCGTATAACAAAATAAGGAAAGTGTATGGTTTAAAACCTGTGAAATCATCCGATGAAATCATATCACATAAATTAAATTTAATCCCGATCAGTAAATATGTAGTTGAGAGAAATCCATACTGGGAAGAACAAAATATATTGACCGGGTATTGGTATGATGAAGAATCCATCTATGAACCGGACCGGAAGCTGAAAGCTTTTCTGGAGAATGGAGAAAAGCCTATTATTCTGGCACTTGGCGCCATGTCTTTCGAAGATCAATCTGAAAAAGAAAAACTTGATATGTTTGTGCACGCAATTAACAAGGCGGGGTGTAGAGCCATTATTCAAGGATTTCAGAAAACATTGCCAGATTATAAGCTGCCGGACACTATGATGGCTTGTGGAAGTGTTCCCCATAGTTATCTGTTTCAGCAGGGATTGTTCGTAATTCATCATTGTGGATTTGGAACATCAGCGGCAACTATGATTTATGGGATTCCTTCTATTCCGGTGCCACATATTCTGGATCAGATGGGATTTGCAAAGCAGTTAAGTGATATCAACGTGGCAACAAAACCACTGCCATCAAAAGATTTGAGCGAACAATCCATATACGAAGCCATTATGGAAATGAAATCTTCCTATGACGAGAAAAAGAAAAACGCGGAAACCATTTCTGATAAGATAAAATCTGAAGGCGGGGTAAAAGAAGCGGTACGATTAATAGAGAAGGTGATGCAGGAGTGAATTTCGGTATGCCGGGGCAGGCAATAATAAGACAAACAGGAATTTGGAGATGAGGATGACGAACAACAGGAGAAAAACAGTAGGAATAGTTATATTGATTCTTGTAATGACATTTATGGAAATGTCCGCCTTGCCGGCAGCTTTATTTTGCAATATTAAAATCAAGGATATTGACCCGATTTACATTACTTTGATGCTGAACTTCATAATAGCTTTTGCGATTTGTTGGTTGTATAAAAAGATTTTTATTAAAGATTGGCGGTTCGGCTTACAAAATAAAGAACTGTTCACCGGTCTGAGAAAATATGGGTTGCCTGCGTTAATTGCGACCATCATAGTAACAATTGCTTTCTGTATCGGATTGTCACCATTCGATAATAAACCAACGATATGGAGGGTCGTTATCGAAGGTATCATATATTATATAGGCGTTGGTATTATGGAAGAACTGTATTTAAGAGGTTTATTACAGAATATTATTG
>CAMWLG010000072.1 GCA_947175035.1 uncultured Lachnospiraceae bacterium
GTGGCTCAAAAAAATACCTAAAATTTTTTGTCCCTTACTTGACACGAGCAGATTATTACCTGCTGCACGCCTTTATGGAGAACAATTATGCCAAATACGATAAGTATCATCTTTGGGATTTTGTGAAGGAACGCAAGGCAGAGGGGCTGGTGAAACACTTTGGTTTCTCTTATCATTCTGGGCCAAAACTTCTTGACAGACTTCTTACGGAACACCCGGAGGTGGATTTTATTCAGCTTCAGATTAATTATGCGGATTGGGAAAATCCGTCCGTAACATCCAGAGCTAACTATGAAGTGGCACGAGAACACGGAAAATCCATTGTTGTCATGGAACCAGTCAAAGGCGGAACGCTTGCGGCTCCTCCGGCAGAGGTAAAGAAACTGTTCAAAGACTACCATCCGGATATGTCTTATGCTTCATGGGCGATACGATTTGTGGCATCATTGGATGGAATTATCACAGTACTATCCGGTATGTCGAACATAGAGCAGATGCAGGATAACCTTTCCTACATGAAGAATTTCCAACCGCTGAACGAGGAAGAACAGAAGATTATTCAAAAAGCTCAGAGAATTATGGGGAATTCCTCGACCATTCCCTGTACTGCCTGTCATTATTGTACTGACGGCTGCCCGAAACAAATTCAAATTCCGGACATCTTTTCAGCAGTGAATAAGCAGCTCGGTAACGGTCAGAGGGCAGACGCTCTTCAAAGTTATCAAAATGCTGCGCCAGAGGGACATCGTGCATCTGACTGTATTAACTGTAAACAATGCGAACGTGCCTGCCCGCAGCATCTTCATATCACTGAGTATTTAAAACAGTGCGCTGAAATATTGGAAAGTTAGCGGGATGAAATAAACCAAAGGTATTTTATGACCTATGACGGCCTGACTGTCGTTTGACCCGGCATGTGAACCGGTCACATGGGAGTTCTCACTTCAATCAAATTGCCGTCAAGGTCATAAAAGCGGATTACCTTCTGCCCCCAGCTGTGCGTCATAAGACGATTGACATATCGGATGGCAGGATAGAGCCTTTCCAGTTTCTGCACAAACGTTTCGATATCGCTTTCTTCAAAATACAGTTCGCAGGAGTTGCTCTCCGGGATGATCTCTTTTTCCAGAAAACCTTTCCATATTTTTTCATCCTGAAGCACAAGGCCTTCTGTCAGGATGACATTGCCGCCATTGTCCAGCACCGTATCCAGACCGAACAGGTCGTGATAGAACTGCTTTGACTTTTCGATATCCTTTACAGCAATCAGTATATTTTTCAGTTTCATCGATTTTTTTCCTCTTATCTAACTTTCGCCATTTTAGCATGATTATATTTTATTTGCAATATGATTCATTTTGCAGGCTATATTTTGGGATGAAAAATTATTACTGCCCTTCATTTTATGTTATAATATGACATCATAGAGATTTCAAGTGTAATAAAACTGGAGGAAATGCAAATGGACTATCGAATCATACGCCTTACGGATCAACCGGAAATAAAGGAACGGGCTGCGGAGTGGTTTTACGAAAAATGGAATATCCCACAGGAGGCATATCAGGAGAGCATGGCAGAGTGTCTGGCGGAAAAGAGTCCTTTTCCTCAATGGTATATGGCAGTGGAAGGCGAGAGGATTATCGGTGGTCTGGGCGTGATTGAGAATGACTTTCACGACAGGAAAGACTTGGCACCAAATGTCTGTGCCGTCTATACGGAGGTAGACAGACGCTGCAAGGGAGTGGCGGGCGCTTTACTGAATTTTGTCTGTGCCGATATGAAGGAGAAAGGGATTGACACCCTGTATTTGGTCACGGATCATACCTCGTTTTATGAACGCTATGGCTGGGAATTCCTTTGCATGGTACAGGGCGACGGGGAGCCCGATATGTCGAGGATGTATGTGCACAGAGCCTGATTCCCCAATCAGTTTGATGAATCAGGAGGTATCTCAGAAAAATTCAAAAAAATTTTAATGCTGCGACATTTGATCAAGATCAACCGTATCCATCATGGAGGTGAAAGATAATGGATTCCTTATTGCATGTGGATGAAGAGATTGCTAACATCTACAATCGCCAGTATAAAACCGTCTATCGTATTTGCTTCTCCTTTATGAAAAATGCAGTGGATGCGGAGGATATGGCGCAGGAGACATTTTTAAAGCTAATTTCTTGCAAAAAACAGTTTGAGTCGCAAGAGCATGAGAAGGCGTGGCTTATAGTAACGGCGTCCAATACCTGCAAAGATGAGCTGAGACGGTGGAAGAGGAGGCTGGAAAAAATCAAGTCATTATCTCAACAGGAAATTGTTGTTCAGGAAGAAGATGACAAAGTTCTTGAGTGGGTGATGGCGCTTCCCGTCAAGTATAAACAGGTGATTTATTTGTATTATTACGAGGGATACCACACTTCGGAAATTGCAAGTATGCTGCATTGTTCGGAGTCAACGGTTCGAAATCAATTGCTGAGAGGAAGGCGCCTGTTGAAAAAGAACAGTATGTGCCATGCGAAAACAGGAGTTGTTTTGGCAGCGGTTTTGGCGGGGAGTTTACTGGTAACCTCAACGGTATATGCCGTTTACACCTATGGATTACGTGATCTTCATCTAGGGAAAGAAAATGTGTTGGATTTATCCAAGCGGGAGGAATTGCCGGAGGAAGTGTCAGAAAAGCATATCCCTCAAAAAGAAGTGGATATCATTACTCTGGGAGGAATCGCAGGGAGTTCGGAGTACAGTGCCTGCAGCGAATGGAGGGAGTTTCTTGCCGGGTATGATACGGACGGGGCAATGCTTTCGAAGATTGGAAACGGTTTCGCGGGATTTGGAGAATATGAACTTGTCTATCACTGTTATACACAGGAAATGGTGGACAAAGTGGATGAGATTTGCGAAAAGTATGAATTATCCAAACTGCAGGATTGGGCTGCTGTAGAAGATTATGTTACTTTGTGCAGACAGACAAATATAGGGGATATCTGTGCAGGTGTGGACGAAAATGTGATATGGGATTTTGGCAGTGCTTATATGTATGATGACGGAACATTTAGTATGGATGGCAGAGTGTCGTGGAACGGTTCGTCGATACCATGTGTGACGGATTATCAATTCGAGCGTACTATGAAAGGTTCTTTTAATCCTGTTACGCTGAATGTGGGTGAAATAGGGGAATATCGTGAATGGGACTACGTGACCGGAAGCGGACAGGTCGTGCTGTTGGCAAATAGCAGTTCAAAAGCGTTGATTATTGTAGAGAGGGAGCATTCTCTTATTATAGTGAATGTCTTGGGCGATTTGCTATCAGGTGATACATTCGAGATGAGTGATGAAAAGCTGGAAGAGTTGGCGAATCTTTTTGACTTTGCGGCAATACCTTGAAAATGGAGGAAAATTTGATGAAAAAGAAAAGTGTGAGATATTTGATTATTACATTTATGGTAGTGGTGATGTTGTGCGGGGTGAGTGGGTGCAGCGGCATTGACGGTAGTGTAGACATTGATAACAGTAATGTGGACTTTGAACAGACTGTAGGGGAAGTGGGAGATCAACAGACTGTGGAGCAGGGGAATGCTGGCGGGACGCAGGAACCGGCACTGAATGAGAATCGTAATAGTACGGAAGAAGCTTCGAAGGAGGAACATAACGATATCGGGAAAGAGCCATCAGGTGAGGATCTTGATGTGGTAGTTCTAAATCCTGAGGATGATACCTGGTATATGAAAGGAAACGTTTATACAGACGATCAGGGAAATCAGCTGGAGGTGTTTTTCAACGATTATGGCACGCTGGAATTTGCTGTCAATGGTCTTTCCCTGTATTTTACTACAGTGGATAACTTTCAGCAGGAAAATAACTGGAAAGTTTACACCTGTGATGATGGGACAATGATTGGCTATTTTCCGGGAGAACCTGCGCATATTGAAATTTGTGATGGTGACTATGCCGGGATTTATGAGGAAGGCGGAGACAAGGCAAAGTGATTGGCTTGCAGGTGTTTCAGCAATTGCTCTGCAATCGGGGTAAATACCTGATATTTTTTCCAAATGATATATATTTTTGTTTCGAGCTTGGGTGTAAGTGGGCGGAAAACAAGCCCGCTATCAGGGTTTGTATCAATTAAATGTTCAAAAGTTAAAAGATAACCGAGCCCCTCTTTCACAAAAAGCGAACCATTATAAGAGAGACGGAATGAGCCCTCAAGGCGTAATTGATCCATGCTGTTGCCGCACCATTTAGAAATATCATTGTTCCATCCCTGCTCGGAACAAAATAGAGGGAGTCCAATCAAATCATCTACACAAATGGCGGTTTTTTCTGCCAGCGGACAGTCCTTTGGCATGATAAGACCCCATAAATCAGCAATAGGAAATGTTAAATAATGATACTTTGCAGTGTTGGGCTCCTGTGCCAGCACGGCAAAGTCAATGATACCTTTATCCAGTTTTTCTGTAACCTGTTCCGTGTCGCCGCTGGTGATATGATAGTGAAAGTCAGGGTAAATCTCCTTGAAGCTTTTGATTGCGGCGGCGAGGTATCTGATCTGATAAGATTCCGCCAGACCGAAATAAACATCACCACCCAAAACCTCATCTAATGTGAGAAATTCAGTTGTGATCTTATCCGCCATATTCACAAGATCCTCCGCCCGTTTCCGCAGTAAAATACCTTCCTCGGTGAGTTGTATGCTGAAACTGTGGCGTGTGAAGAGTTTTTTCCCCAGTTCATCTTCAAGGGCTTTTAGCTGCTTGGAGAGTGTGGGCTGGGTAACATGAAGCAGCTCTGCTGCGCGGGTCATATTTTCCTCTCTTGCCACTGCAAGAAAATATCTCATGGTTCGCAGTTCCATATCTTCCCCTCCTTGTGATATTCCCAAAAATAATATCACGATATTAATTATAGCCATTAGCACAATGAAATGCAAGAAGATATAATTAAACTATAACAGGAAGGGAGGCGGTCATACGGATGATTTAATTCAGAATTTAAAGGATGCAGGCTGTGGCTCACAAATCATTGAGAAGGTCTGCGGGCTTTATAGTAATGGTCAGGTTCAGGATGCTATCAAAATGTTGCGAAAGCACCGCTGCTGCCTGATGGACAGCCTGCATGAGAGTCAGGGAAGGATTGACTGTCTTGATTTTTTAGTATGGCGTATGGAAAAAGAAAAATGATAATCAATTTAAGAAAGAGAGGCATAAAAATATGGGAAATATTGCAAAATTGGAATTAACACAGGAATGGGATAAGACAT
The DNA here is from genome assembly GCA_947175035.1 of uncultured Lachnospiraceae bacterium. GTDB lineage: Bacteria > Bacillota > Clostridia > Lachnospirales > Lachnospiraceae > Acetatifactor. The sequence continues at coordinate 5,252 of CAMWLG010000072.1, forward strand.
TTCCAAAAAGTGAAAAGGTGAACCACCGCAAGGTGACATTTCCTAACCGTTATGGGATCACACTGGCGGCAGACCTTTACGAGCCGAAAGGGGCTGAAAAGAAGCTGGCTGCGATTGCGGTATGCGGGCCGTTTGGCGCAGTGAAGGAGCAGGCGGCTGGATTGTATGCACAGACAATGGCAGAACGAGGTTTTCTTACTATTGCCTTTGATCCTTCCTTTACCGGGGAAAGCGGCGGTGAACCCCGTTATATGGCTTCGCCGGATATCAATACAGAGGATTTTCAGGCGGCGGTAGATTTTCTTTCCGTACAGGAAAATGTTGATCCGCAGCGCATTGGCATTATCGGCATCTGCGGTTGGGGAGGTCTGGCGCTCAACGTGGCGGCGTTAGATACCCGTATTAAGGCGACGGTTGCCTCCACCATGTATGATATGTCCCGTGTCAATGCCAACGGATATTTTGACGCGGAGAACTCTGCTGACGCGCGGTATGCAAAGAAGGAAGCCATGAACGCCCAGAGAATTGTGGATTATAAAAATGGCAGCTATGTACTTGGCGGCGGTGTTGTCGATCCGCTTCCTGAGGATGCACCTTTCTTTGTGGCAGATTATCACAATTATTATAAAACAGATCGCGGCTACCATAAGCGCTCCTTAAATTCCAACGGAGGCTGGAATGCGATAGGATGTATGTCCTTTATGAACCAGCCAATCCTTCAATACAGTAATGAAATCCGCAACGCTGTTTTGGTGATGCACGGAGAAAAGGCGCACTCCTGCTATTTCAGCCGTGACGCATATGCCGCTATGGTGAAAGATAATCCTTATACAGACAACAAGGAACTGTTGATCATTCCGGATGCAGTCCATACCGACTTGTATGATGGCGGCGAAAAAGGTATGATTCCGTTCGATAAGCTGGAACAGTTCTTCGAGGAAAACTTGAAATAAGTTTAAGTGTTGGAGGTAACAGCCATGCGTATTTTAGTATTGAACGGAAGCCCGCGTCCAAAGGGCAATACGAAACAGATGGTAGATGCGTTCTGGGAAGGTGCGGAATCTGTTGGTCATCAGGTGGATGTGATTGATGTATGTAAGAAAAAGATTGCAGGATGTCTGGCTTGCGAATACTGCCATACAAAAGGAAACGGCGTATGTGTGCAGAAAGATGATATGCAGGAAGTCTATTCTCTGTTGGAAGAAGCGGATATGCTTGTCATTGCTTCGCCAATTTATTATCATGGTGTTACAGGACAGTTAAAATGTACCATTGACCGTTTCTATTCTGCTGCCTATCCGAGAAAGCCGCATAATCTGAAAAAAGTGGCTATGATATTAAGCTCTGGTGATCCTAAAATGTATGATGGCGCAATGTTTTCATACAAAGGGGATTTTCTGGATTACCTGGGTCTTGAAGATATGGGGGTGTTTACCGCCTATGGCATGGAAAACGGTTCTGCCTCAAAGTTAAAAGAGCTCAAAGATTTTGGTAAAACGCTAAAATAACGATAATGGAGCCTGTGAAATGAAAAAAATATTTAGTCTTATATTCGTGTTTTTATTGGTGTTTCATATGACAGCTTGTGGGAAAAACATCGTGGAAGAAACCGGGACAGAAACAATCTGGGAATCAGATACTAATGAATCTGGACCGGAACTGATGGTCGTACCGGATAACGAAGACAGAGAACCAGTGGCAGAGGAAGAAAACATTGTAAGGGCGGAGTTTGATTTGGAAACTAAGACAGTAATTTTAAACAGTGGATATGAAATGCCGATCAACGGTCTTGGAACTTATAGCCTCCATGGTGATGAGTGTATCACTTCCGTGAAATCTGCGTTATCTGGTGGTGTCCGTCTGATTGATACTGCCTCTGCTTATGGCAATGAGGAGGAAGTCGGGCAGGCGATCAGGGAAGCAATCAGCGAAGGGATTATACAGCGAGAAGATGTTTTTGTTACGACTAAAATCTATCCGGGCAGCGAGATGAAAAATCCGGCCCAGTCGATTCAGGCTTGTATTGACCGGCTGGATATCGGCTATGTGGATTTAATGCTTTTGCATCATCCCGATCCGAATGATGTGGAGGCGTACAAAGTGATGGAACAATTTGTGGAAGAGGGAAAAATTCGTTCGATTGGATTGTCGAACTGGTATGTGGAGGAATTGACAGAATTTTTGCCGCAGGTGGATACTGTCCCGGCATTGGTTCAGAATGAAATTCATCCTTATTATCAGGAGAATGATGTGATTCCATTTATCCAGGATTTAGGAATCGTTGTGCAAGGCTGGTATCCGCTGGGGGGCAGAGGACATACAGGAGAGTTACTTGGCGATCCTGTGATTTCTGAAATTGCTGGGGCGCATGGTGTTTCTTCTGCACAGGTGATTTTACGCTGGAATTTGCAAAAGGGCGTGGTGGTTATCCCTGGTTCCAGTAATCCTGACCATATCAAAGAAAATTCTGAGTTGTACCATTTCAGCCTGACCGAAGATGAAATGGTACAGATCAATGCCCTCGATCGGGGCGAAAAACATGACTGGTATTAAGCAAGCATCCTCAAGTGTAAAGTGTGAAGCGTGAAAGCCCTTTTTCCTTCATAGTTGTTTTGTGCAAAATGTAGTCATTCTGTGCTTTCAATATTTGGTTTTTTGAACGGTTTGGCGATAAAAGCATTAGAAAGGCATGTCGTGCGAGGCATCCTTATGCGAATAAAACCGTTTTATATGGAGGACAACATTATGGCAATCACAGGAATCAGCAGCACTTACAATAATGTGTATGAAAGCAGGTATGCTTCATCAAAAAAGGAAGTAACAGAAAAGCAGGAAGCAGAGGGAACCGCAGGGAAAAAGTACACGAATGCGCAAGAATACTATGACTATCTGAAAAGTAAATATGAATGCCTTAACGCCAAGAATTATAAGGTGACAATATCACCGGCATATTTGGAGAAATGTGTAAACGATCCCGAAAAAGCTGAGTTGTTGGAAAAGAATCTGGCACATTTACCTGTCAGCCATCAGAATATGACTGCATTTTGGAGCGCCAAGGGGGCGAGAGTTGTGAATGAGCAGTGGAACTTTGATGAAAATGGGAATTGTGGTAGCAGCCCTAATATGTATGTTACTAACCAGAAATCATCATCGGGCAGTAGTGTTCAGGATAAAAAGATAGAGAAAAAAGCAAATAGAAAATCAACACCACAGCCACAAGAATATTATGAAAAGAAAAAGTATTTAAGAGAGCAATTTGAGGAGAAACAGGCAGAGAAAGAGCGGATCAGGGAACAGACCGAAGAAAAATTGGAAGAAAAAGAAATGAATGCGAAATTGCAGGAAAAGAGTGCCTTGTCAAGAGAACAAAATGCAGGCAGGGTAATTGAACGATATGAAGCCAGTGCTTTGAAATACTAAGCGGAGGAAAGTATTATGAATGTAAGGATGACAAATCTACTGTTGGCTCATAAAATGAGCAGTACAAATCAAGAAAAACAGTTGATCAACATTTTACTGGGAAAAAACAGTGCGCCCAAAAAGCGAGATGTTTTTGTAAGAAGCAGTAATACGGATACATATTTTTGCAATTATACTGCCAACATGGGAAAGAAAACGAACTATATATCCAAGGATATTCTGACACTCATCAACAATAATAATTCATGTGTGCAATGGGAAGGAAATGTGTGTTTTTTGCGAGACGGAAGAACGTTTACTATGGATCAGATTCCGCCTATTGACACATCCGGGCTTAAAGAGATAAAAGCGGAAAACAATTGTATCGATTTTGGTAAGAACCAATATTTTAAATATGTATCCGGAGATGGCAAAGAGCATTATTTATATACGAATGATCATGGGCCTGGTTCTATTTTCTCGGAGTTTCTAAGAGGCGAGCCTTACGATAGAACAATGGAGAGGTACTCTATGTTTTGGAATTATATTGGTACTGCCAAGGACACTGTCTATATTTCAGAAAGGTTTCCATTTAGTGAGGTAGAGGCATATCTGGAGGAAGCTGGCATACAACCGGGGTTCTTTACGGTGAAAATGGGGGATACGGAGACAACCAGATTCTATACCACATGTAAGTACACTAATCCGGTTATTACCCAGGAACGATATGATGTGAAATATGAGAGCCTGACAAAAAACGGGGGAATACTCTGTACGTATGAGCCAGGAAGTGTATTTAAAATTAAGGGGAAAGAATATGTGTTAAGTGAAAACCATACATTAGATATACCCTATGGGGAGGATATTTATGACATGGAGTATCCGAGTAATTATAGGTATGGAGTGAAAATAGACTAATCGGGTGCTGGATTTGATAAACGGATCAGCCTTCTGAACAGATTAGAGAAACCCCAGGGAATTTGTCTCTGGGGTTTCTGTATGCGGGGAAACTAACATAATTTTAAGGCAGATAGGCAGAAATAGGAATATGAGTATCATTATAAATGAAGATGGACATCATAAGGACAACAGTTATGTGCAAAAATGCGCGCAAAAAATGGCAAAAAATGTAAAAATCCCTGCTTGATTTAATTTATTTCATGCTATATAATAAGGACGCTTATGATAATCTTTGAAAGAAAGGAGTTGCTTATGGGCAAGAAGAAACGTGCAACAGCTCTTGCGATATGGCTTTGCGTTGTGTTGATATTGCTTGTTTGCGGATTGGTGACTGGCGGTTCGACTGTCAAGCATGAATCAATCAAGGAGGTCATGAGGGATGCTGTACTGCACGAATCAAACAAGATAAGTCTGCTTGGAATAGTGGATGTAAACCCGGCGCTGATTTCGGCATTTACTGTCACAGGTATCGTGCTGTTCATTGCAGCCTGTATCCGTATTTTTGTAATACCAAAATTTCAGTATGTTCCGGGAAAATTCCAGCTTTTATTAGAGCAGATGGTCGGGTTTTTTGATAATCTTGCAAGGACAAACAGTCCGCATAGGAATAAGTTTCTTGGTGCTTATGTTTTTGCGGCGGGTGTTTATATCTTTATTGGAACACTGTTTGAATTGTTTGGACTGCAAGGGATTACAACGGAGGGTATGTCGATTGCTTTGCCTGCTCCCTTATCAGATATCAATGCAGCGATCTCGCTTGGCTGTTTATCCTATCTGGTGATTCTATCGGGCGGCATTGCCGGAAACGGATTGCGGGGAGTGGGAAACACACTAAAGGATTTTTCGCTGCCGATTTCTATGAGTTTCCGTCTTTTTGGGGCATTGCTCAGTGGACTTCTGGTGACGGAACTTGTTTATTATTATATCCAGCTGAGTTTCATCCTTCCCGTTGTGGTTGGTATTATGTTCACATTGCTGCATGCGCTGATTCAGACCTATGTGCTCACTATGCTTACGGCACTGTTTTATGGAGAGGTATCTGAACCGCATGAAAAAACAAAAAAATGATAAGAAGAATCAGGCGATGGCCTGAAATGGAGGTTATTAAAATGAAGTCAATAATTAAGAAGATCCCTGCAATGTTAATGCTGGTCGTAGCGTTGATGGCATTTTCGGTTCCGGTATCCGCAGAAACAAGCGCGCCTGTATCGGAGGAATCAGCAGTAGAAGTGACAGACGAAGCGGCAAATTCCACTGGTGATAAAGCAATGGCCGCTGCTATATGTGTAGGGTTAGCTGCAGCTGCCGGTGCCATTGGTATGGGATTGGCTATTTCAAAGTCTTCTGAAGGTATTTCAAGACAGCCGGAGGCAGAAGGAAAAATCCGTACAACCCTGATGCTTGGTCTGGTGTTTATTGAAACCGCTATCATTTATGCGTTAATTATTGCAATTTTGATTATTTTCGTACTATAGGGAGGGAGATTGCTATGAATATCCCATTGAATATAGACTGGCAGCAGATACTACTGCATTTGTTTAATTTTGCAATTTTGGCGGGAGGATTATATTTTCTCCTTTATAAGCCTGTGAAAAACTTCATGGATCAAAGGCTTGCCTATTATGCGGGAATGGAAAAGGAAGCGACAGACAAGATAGAGCAGGCAAAAGCGAAGGAACAGGAGTATCAGAAGCTCTTGGAAGGTGCTGATAAGGAAATCAGCCAGAAGAAAGAACAGGCGTCCAAGGATGCGAAAAAGATGGCAGAAACGATTGTGGAAGACGCCAACAAACAGAGAGACCATATCCTTGCAGAGGCGCATAAAGCGGCCGAACATGAAAAAGAAAAAATGATTCAGGATGCAAAAGAAGAAATTGTTGGGCTGGCAATGGCGGCGACTGTAAAAATGCTTCATGGGGAGGCGGTATCGCATGAATGAAAAGATTCTGGACGAACAGCTGGACCAACTGAAAAGCATATGGGCAGGACTTGCCGCGCAGGAAGGCGATATTATTCCGCTGATGCAGGAGGCGGTAAAGAACTGGACTCCGTCCGAAATGGAGCAGGAAAAAGGAACGGTTTTGACTGTTGGAGACGGGATTGCGACCGTAAGCGGTCTGGAGGATGCCACATATGGTGAAATCCTGATTTTTTCAAACGGTATCCGAGGCATGGTACAGGATTTGAAACGTAAAGAAATTGGTTGTATTCTCTTTGGTGACGAACAGGATATTTGTGAGGGAAGCACCGTAAAAAGAACGGGCAAAACGGCGGGTGTTCCGGTTGGAGACGAATTTTTGGGACGAGTGATTGATGCGCTTGGCAATCCCATTGACGGGCTGGGGAAAATCCGTGAGGAGGGATACCGTCCTGTGGAAACCCCTGCACCTGGAATTATTGACAGACAGCCGGTAAATCGTCCGATGGAGACCGGTCTTTTGGCGATTGATGCGATGTTTCCGATTGGCCGTGGACAGCGCGAATTGATTATTGGAGACCGCCAGACCGGGAAGACAGCAATTGCATTGGACACGATTTTAAACCAAAAAGGAAAAGATGTTGTCTGCATTTATGTGGCGATTGGACAAAAAGCGTCCTCTGTGGCACAGCTTGCCAATACATTGCGTAAACATGATGCGATGAAATATACCATTATTGTAAATGCGACTGCGAGTGATCCGGCGCCTTTACAGTATATTGCGCCATACGCCGGATGTGCGTTGGGCGAATATTTTATGGCAAACGGGAAAGATGTGCTGATTGTGTATGACGATCTTTCAAAGCACGCCATTGCTTATCGTGCGCTTAGTCTGCTGTTGGAACGTTCTCCGGGGCGCGAGGCCTATCCGGGTGATGTGTTTTATTTGCATTCCCGCCTGTTGGAGCGGTCTGCGCATCTGTCGGAGGAACTTGGAGGCGGAAGTATGACGGCGCTTCCCATTGTGGAGACACAGGCAGGTGATGTGTCTGCTTATATTCCAACAAATATTATTTCCATTACGGACGGCCAGATCTTTTTGGAGAGCGCCCTTTTCTTTGAAGGGCAGAGACCGGCGGTCAATGTCGGCTTGTCCGTATCCCGTGTAGGCGGAGATGCTCAGACAAAAGCAATGAAAAAGGCAGCGGGAGCTATCCGTCTGGAATTGGCGCAGTATCGGGAAATGCAGGTATTCACACAGTTTTCGAGCGATTTGGACGAAGTGACAAAAAAACAGCTTATTTTCGGGCAGGGGCTGATGGCGCTTTTGAGACAGGAGCAGTACCATCCTCTCAAACAGGTAGAACAGGTCATTCTCTTGATTGCAGCGCTGAATCGTGTGATGCTGACGGTTCCTGTTTCAAAGATACCCGAATTTGGGAAGGGGCTGACTGCATATGTGCAGGATCAGTTGCCTGATATCTGTATGGAAATCGAGAAAAACGGAGTCCTTACGGAAGAAAGCAAGGAAAAAATACTCGGCGTGTCGAAGCAGTATCAACAGATGGTAAAGGAAGGATAAGAGGTGGTTTGTGATGACGAATGCCAAAGACATTAAGCTGCGGATGAACAGTATCCGGGATACGCAGAAAATCACAAATGCCATGTATCTGATTGCTTCTACAAAGATGCGGAAGGCGAAGAACGAACTGGATCGGACAAGACCATATTTTACGGCTTTGCAGGCGGAAATTAAGCGGATTTTCCGCACGGCGGGTGATGTGGAAAGTAAATATTTCTATCCGGCAGATGGCAGCAGGCTTCTCGACCGTACTTATGCATGTCTGGTCATTACAGCGGACAAGGGGCTTGCGGGTCCATATAACCAAAACGTGGTCAAGAAAGCGGAGGAGCAGCTTGCGGAACATCCTGATACAAAGCTGTTTGTGATCGGGGAATATGGGAGACAGTATTTTAGGAAACGAAATATTCCTGTGGAGCACAGCTTTCTTTATACGGCACAAAACCCGACATTGGGCAGGGCAAGGCAAATCAGTTCCATTTTATTGGATTTTTTTGACCGGCATGAAGTGGACAAAATATTTGTTATTTATACAGATTTGAAGGGAAATATGGAGGGGGAAGCAAAATGTACAAGGATTCTCCCATTTCACAGAAAACAGTTTGCTACAAATGCGGACGAAAAAGCGGTAACGTCGCCTTTTGAGTTCTTTCCGTCGATTCCTGCGGTGTTGGATAATATCATGCAGAGTTATGTTTCCGGCTTTATTTATAGTGCTCTAGTTGACAGCTTTTGCAGTGAGCAGAATGCCAGAATGGCAGCAATGAATTCGGCGAATGAAAATGCGGAAAAGATATTGAATGAACTGTCCATTCAATATAATCGCGTGAGGCAGGCGGCAATTACGCAGGAAATTACGGAAGTGTCAGCCGGTGCGAAAGCACAGAAAAGGAAGCGGTTGAAAAGGCAGTTGGAGGAGGTTGAAAATTCATGACGGTAGGAAAAATTGTGGAAATATCCGGACCGGTGATTGACTGTGAATTTGAACAGGGGCATCTGCCCAGAATTAAAGAAGCATTGACCGTATCGGTCGATGGAAAGGAACGGGTAATGGAAGTTGCCCAGCACATTGGCAGGGATACAGTGCGCTGTATCATGCTGGCAGAGAGCGAGAATCTTTCAAGGGGGATGGAAGTAAAGGCGGACGGTCATGGAATACGGGTGCCGGTTGGAACCTGCACGCTTGGAAGAATGTTTAATGTACTCGGTCAGCCGATTGACGGGCAGCCTCCGATTGCAGAGAAAGAAAAATGGTGGGAAATTCACAGAAAACCGCCTAAATTTGAAGAACAGCGTCCTGTCGTTGAAATCCTGGAAACAGGCATTAAAGTAATCGACTTATTAGAGCCTTATCCAAAGGGTGGAAAAATTGGTCTGTTTGGTGGTGCCGGCGTCGGCAAAACGGTTTTGATACAGGAATTGATTCATAATGTGGCAATGGAGCATGGCGGATACTCTATCTTTACGGGGGTCGGCGAGAGAAGCCGTGAGGGAAATGACCTTTGGACGGAAATGCGGGAGAGTGGTGTTTCGGATAAAACAGCCCTTGTGTTCGGACAGATGAATGAATCCCCCGGCGTACGTATGAGAGTAGCGCTTTCCGGTCTTACGATGGCAGAATATTTTCGTGACGAGGAGCATAAGGATGTTCTTTTGTTTATTGACAATATATTCCGTTTCGTTCAGGCGGGCAGCGAGGTTTCCACATTGCTTGGCAGAATGCCGTCCGCGGTAGGTTATCAACCTACGCTTGCGGGAGAAATGGGAGGATTACAGGAAAGGATCACTTCGACAAAGAGTGGTTCTGTTACCTCGGTCCAGGCTGTATATGTGCCGGCGGATGACCTGACAGATCCGGCGCCGGCCACGACCTTTACCCATCTGGATGCGACCACTGTATTAAACCGTAAGATTGCGGAGCAGGGAATTTATCCGGCAGTTGATCCGTTGGCTTCAACTTCCCGGATTTTGGAAGCAAATATTGTTGGGCAGGAACATTATGAGGTGGCAAGAAGGGTACAGGAAATTCTGCAAAAGTATAACGAATTGCAGGATATCATTGCCATTCTTGGTATGGACGAGCTGAGTGATGAAGATAAACAGACTGTTACCCGTGCCAGAAAGGTTCAAAGGTTCTTGGCACAGCCGACTCATGTGGCGGAAAAATTCACAGGTATCCCTGGAATCTATGTACCACTCAAGGAAACCATCCGTGGCTTTAAGGCTATCATAGACGGTGAGATGGATGCTTATCCGGAAGCTGCATTTTACAATGTGGGAACCATTGATGATGTAGTGGCAAAAGCAGATCAGATGAAGCAGGAAGCGGCAACATGAGCCAGTTTCAGGTTTCTATTTTGGCGGCAGATAATACTCTGTACGAAGGCCCTTGTGAGTCTCTCGTTGTTCCCACCTTACAAGGGCAGTATGGAATTCTTGCGGGACACAGCAATATGATCAGTGCGGTGGTACCGGGAGAACTTTCTTATCGAATACCAAATGGTCCGGTGCAGACTGCGGCAGTATCAGCAGGGCTTGTAAAAGTTGAAAATAATGAGGTGCTTGTGCTGGTTGATACAGCGGAGCGACCGGAGGATATTGATGCCAGACGTGCAAAAAGGGCTGCGGATGAAGCGAAGGAGGCTATATTGCAGAAAAGAAGCAATCAGGAATATCGTTCAGCGCAGGCCGATCTTGCAAGGGAGATTAACCGCCTTAAAGTAAGAGGACATTATGATGAGCTTATAGAAAAACATATGTGATGGATAGAAAATTGGGCTTGCCTTTAAGCGTGTGTCGTGTTACAATAGCCATGTTTCTGTTTTAATCACAAAGAATGGGGAGAGGATTATTATGAAGAAAAAATTTTTGGCACTAACAATGGCAATGGTCTTGGCGCTCAGCTTCTCAGCCTGTGGCAATAAGACATCAGGGAGTAACAGAACGGGCTCTGAGAGCGGGGTAGCTTCCGGTCGCGAGGACGCTAAGAACCGGGTTTCCAACAGCGAGGCCGACGAGGCGGAGAATTCTCTGAGCGACTGGTATGACAGCGATGCCCGCAAGACGGTGGAGGATCTCATCAACAACATGTTTTCCGGACAGGGGTTGAATTTCTTTATCGAGGTGGAGGAGCCGGATGTCCTTGTCTACAACTATCAGTATACGACGCAGCTTGAAGTTACGGATTTGATCGTAGAACAGTTGGAAATGAGCGTGGACAGTGGTGTGGATGCCGTTAAATCCGATATCCAGAACTATCGTAAAACCTATGGTGTCGAGTTGAATGCAATCCGTCTGGTTTATCTGAACGCGGATGGTTCCAGCATTTATGAGCTGGAGGTCACGGAGGATTATGAGCCTTCCGAACACGATGGCGATTCTGCCGGCTTGGGTTCCTATGAAGACCTTCAGGCTTGGATGGATTCCGATGAGGCGGCGCAGATGGTGCAGCTTACGAACAGTATGCTTGAGTCTACCGGAATGACTGTAAATTTTTCCGCGGAGGGAAACACGTTTGTGTATGAATACTATCTGTCCGATGAGACCTATGAGGCAATGGGGATGGCCGATTTTTCCGGTGATCAGCTACAGAGCTATATTGAAAGTGTGGTAGAGAGTCAGCGTGATTCTCTTGAGGGCACCTTCAGTAATTTTGAACAGAATTACGGTATTACGCTGGATGCGGTACGCGTTGCCTTTTACGAGGAGGATGGGACCTTTATCGTATCCTCCGATATTTTGAACGATGCCTATTAAGCGAATCAGTCTTTTGAACAGATTAGAAAAACCCCAGGGAATTTGTCTCTGGGGTTTTGATTTGTTGTTTTTTGTCGAAATTTTCTAAAATGCACTCAAAAGTTTACATTTAGCAATCTCAAATTGCTACACATATTGTTAAGAAATGGTATAATAAAATGGTAATGGGTGAGAAGATGACAACAGGCGAAAAATTAGCGTTACTACGTGAGAAAAAGGGGATTACACAAGAAAAATTATCTGAAATACTAAATGTGTCCCGTCAATCGGTTTCAAGATGGGAAACCAATATAAGCTTTCCTGAAACGGATAAACTTATTAAATTAAGCAAATTATTTGAATGCAGCATTGATTTTCTGTTAAATGAAGATATGCAGGAAAATGAAGAAAACAGTATTAATATAGCGATTGATGACTGCTATAAGTTTATTCGTGAGTGTGGATATTTCTTTTTAGCAACATTATCGGAAAATCAACCAAAGCTAAGACCTTTTGGGATGATTTATTCTGATAAAAAAGCATTATATATTGCTACTGATAAGCGAAAAAATGTTTATTCTGAGTTGATTACAAATCCACAAATTGAAATGGCAAGCTATAATGTAAATACACGCAGGTGGATCAGAATTCGTGGTAAAGCAGAAACTGAAAGCTCTATTCTGATTAAAGATGAAATGATAAATCATTACCCTTTGTTAAAGCAAAAGTTTTTTAACGATACAGAAATATTCCTTGCTATTTTCAAAGTAATTATTGATGAAATTAACATATTTTAAAACGGAGGATTTGTAAATGGAGAAATTAACTTTAGAAACAAAAGCAATCATGAATGAACGCTTTGGCAAGGATAATATAATTGCTATAGCAACTGTAAAGGACGGAGAGCCGTATGTTCGCAATGTGAATGGTTTTTATGAAGATGGGGCATTTTATGTAATCACATATGCTCTTTCCAAAAAAATGAAACAAATTGAAGAAAATCCTCATGTGGCAATTTCAGGCGATTGGTTTACAGCACATGGAAGAGGAATCAATTTAGGCTGGTTTTGTAAAGAGGAAAATAGAAACATTGCAGATAAATTAAGAAAGGCTTTTCATGAATGGATTGATAACGGACACAACAATTTCAATGATGAAAATACTTGTATTCTTTGTATTCAGCTTACAGATGGTATTTTATTTTCACACGGAAAAAGATATGATATAGATTTTTTGGATCATTGACTTCCTCTCCCATTCACATAAGAGTGTGCTTGTGGTATACTATTAGAAATACAATCGAGATTTATGGAGGACATCAATATGAAGTATTATAAAAAAGCAAAAAAAATTATGGATATGGATGCTACAGAGTTTGTTGGTGGTGTTTCAGAAAATAAAATAGAAAATGCAATGAAAACATTATCTGTTGCGTTCCCTGAAAGTTATAAGGCTTTTTTATCTGATTTTGGTGGTGGTGACGCTGGCGGAGAAATTATCTTTGGTATCACAAATAATGAAGAAGATGATGTTGTAATAGCCACACAAATGGAACGCAGTCAGGGGTTACCTGAAAAATTGATAATAATAGGTTTTTGGGAGGATACTTTAGTTTGTTTGGATACAGAAAAAATGAGCAATGGGGAATGTCCTGTTGTAGAAG
>CAMWLG010000073.1 GCA_947175035.1 uncultured Lachnospiraceae bacterium
GCCTCTCTACGCATTAAGGGCAGCATTTCCCCTGCGACAGCCTGCAATTCACTTATGTTTATTTCTTCATAATGAAATTTGTCGCACACTTTCTTTATAAATTCCATGTCCAAAAAGCTGTTCAGTAATTCCGGAAAAAAAGCCTGCATACTCTCCCTCCTGCATTTCTGACATATGTGTCAGAATTCAATTCCTTCCCTTGCTGCTACCCCTTTTTCATAGGGATGGCGCACACACTCCATTAGTGTAATATAGTCCGCTGCATTTTTCAGGAAATCCTTTGCATCACGCCCGGTAATCACAATCTCTACATTTCCGGCACCTCCTTCTTTTCCCAACTTCAGCAATGCTTCCAGCTTATCCCTATCCAGCAGTCCCCATTTCACAGGATAAGTCAGTTCATCCATAATCACCATACGGCACGCCCCGCTCCCCGCTTTTTCCAGAATACTGTCCAAAATACTGTTGTGAACTTCGGTGAGTTCCTCCTTGTCAGCCTCTGACATAGAAGCATAAAATCCGTAATTTTTCCTGCTTCGGAGAATTTCCACATTGGGCAGACTCTCCAGTACATGGAGCTCCCCTGTGTCGTTTCCCTTCATGAACTGCGAAAAACACACGGAATATCCCCTTCCCACAGCCCGTATACAGAGACCGATGGCGGCAGTAGTCTTTCCTTTTCCTTCACCTGTGTATAAATGTATCATATTTCCTCCTGTCATTCCATGGCATACAGAAGCGCGTTGCAGATAGCCGCCGCCACATTGCTCCCGCCTTTTCGCCCCCTGGCTACAATACAGGGCACATCACACTGCAAAATCAATTCCTTCGCCTGCACAACATTCACGAAACCTACAGGTACACCAATGATTCCCTTAGGGGTAATTTTACCTTGTTCCATCAATTCATGCAAGCGTATCAGTGCCGTAGGCGCATTTCCCACAGCAAAAACAATATTCTGTGAAAGTCCTGCTGCTTTATCCATACTGGCGGCTGCCCGGGTAGTTCCATTCTTTGCCGCTGACTGCGCCACATCCTCATCCCCCATAAAACAATATACCTTCCCTCCATACTTTTCCAATGTTCTCTTGCTGATACCCGCCTTCGCCATCTGGGTATCCGTAACAATACATGCCCCATCCCGCAATGCCTCCTGCAGCCTTTGCACTGCATTTTCAGAAAAGCAGAGCGTATCCAGATACTCAAAATCAGCCGTTGTGTGGATCACACGCTTGATGATAGGAGCCTGGACGGGATCTAATTGGACATTCCCCAATTCCTCCGTAATGATCTCAAAACTGCGCTTTTCAATTTCCTGTGGCAAAATCGTCTCAAACTGCATATTTTTCTTCTCCTTCATTTATACTCTCTGTCACGAAAGATTGCCATCTCACAATCCCATAATACGATACACTGCGTCCATATCTAAATTCCTGCGCAATGTATCTGCCAGCTTATTAAATTGCTCCTCCTGATAAGTTTCCATGGAAAATCCGTTCAGTACTTCTCTGGCAATCCCTTTTCGGCTGCAAAGTATCTGTATCAAAGCATTTCTGAAATCCTCTTCATCAAAGAGCCCATGAAGGTAAGTTCCAAATACATTCCCCTTGCAGCATCCGTCAAGCCCATCCGACAGCTGAAGCAGGGAGGATGCTGGTGATTGTACCTCGCCTGTCTCTCCGCTTTCCGAATCCTGAAACTGTCCTAAATCCAGCCATGACTTTCCCATATGTAGTTCATACCCGCTCACTGTTTTCCCCGAGAGGTTCTGAAATATCCCTGACAGCTGTGTCACTACCCCCGCATTCTGTTTTCTCATTTTTTCCAGCTCATAATGAGTGACAATGGGAAGCAGCCCCATACCCTGTATCTGCCCGCCGCCCTCCATACCACAGGCATCCACAATCTGCGTTCCAAGTATCTGATAACCACCACAGATGCCAATCACAGGCGTGCCTTCTCCTGCCAGCCTTTTTACAGCCGCCTCAAGACCACTGGCACGAAACCATTTCAAGTCGCTGATCGTATTTTTCGTACCTGGAATACAGATCAAGTCGGGATGCTGCAGTTCGCTTGTCCTCTCCACATATCTCACAGACACATCCGTCTCTGCGCCCAGCGCCTGAAAGTCAGTAAAATTAGATATCTTAGGTAGTCTTATGACCGCAACATCAATACATCCCCTCACAGCCTTCTGTTCCAGACTTTCTGCCAGCGAGTCCTCCTCCTCAATATCCACATCCATATAGGGAACCACCCCAAGGATTTCTTTCCCGCATTTTTCAGTGATCATGGCAAGCCCTGGGTCGAGTATCCGTTTATCCCCCCGAAATTTATTGATAATAAGCCCTTTGATGCGTTCCTGCTCGTGTTTCTCCAGCAACATCACCGTACCAATCAGCTGGGCAAACACTCCTCCCTTGTCAATATCCCCAACCAACAGCACAGGGGCATCGGCTATTTCCGCCATTCCCATGTTCACGATATCGTCCGCCTTTAGGTTGATTTCCGCCGGACTCCCGGCTCCCTCTATTACCACAATATCATATTGGGACGCCAGTTTCTCATAGGCATTTTTGATCATGGGAATATAATCCCGCTTTTTCTTGAAATAGTCCATGGCACGCATATTTCCCATAACCTCCCCGTTCACAATCACCTGTGAACCCATATCTGTGGTAGGTTTGAGCAAAATCGGGTTCATGCATACCATTGGCTCTATACCACAGGCTTTGGCCTGTACCACCTGGGCTCTGCCCATTTCAAGATTTTCTTTTGTTATATAGGAATTGAGTGCCATGTTCTGGGATTTGAATGGAGCCACCCTGTAACCATCCTGCTTGAAAATACGGCATAACCCCGCCGCAATCAGACTTTTCCCAACATTGGACATCGTTCCCTGTACCATAATCGGTTTCGCCATTTTTCCTCCTGTTTTACCGCAAACGGCGCATGCAATCCAAAAGAATCCTATTCTCCTCATGCGTCCTAACCGCGATCCTGAAATATCCTGTCGAACTGCCCTGCTTTGACTTAAGCCCCCGATAATCCCTGCAATTCCTGATAAGAAAGCCTTGTTCCAGCATCCTGGTATACAGATCTATCGGACTGCGCATGAGAATGAAGTTTGCCTCTGACGGATAGATTTTGTCCACAATTCCAGATGGCATGTCCGCAAGCTCCCTGCATAAAAACTCCCGCTCATCCTTTACAAGTTTTACCGTCTGTTCCACAAAACCCTGCGCTTTTAATGCCTGTATGCCTGCCATCTGCGCCGGGATAGATGTGTTCCATGGCTGCAGGCACCGCCTGATTCCGGACAACACCCTTTTGTCTGCTGTCAGCCCATATCCCAGCCGCAGTCCCGGCATACCATATATTTTAGTAAATGCTCTCAGTATAACCAAATGAGGGAAAGCTTCCAGGCTGTGTTTCAATGTCAGCTCCCCCTCCCTCTCTGTGAAAGGAAGGAAACATTCATCCGCACAAAGCCATGTACCTGTTTTTTCACATTTCTCAGCTATCTGCAGCAATAATTCTTTATTGATAGATACTCCTGTAGGATTATTGGGATTGCACAAAATAACAAGATCCGTGAATCCTTCAATAGCCTCCAAAAAAGTTTCCTCCAAACGGAAGTCCGCTTTCTCCTGTATTTCCCAAAAATCACATTTTCCTCCGAATGCAGTCACGGCAGCTTCATACTCGCCAAATGCCGGAACTGGAATCAAGACCCTCCCCGGATGTAGACAGGATATAAGAGCGTATAATAGTTCTGCAGCGCCATTACCCAAAATAACCTGTTCTTCCCTGACTCCCTCTGCCTCTGCAATGGCCCGACAAAGTTCCTCACCTCTAAAGTCCGGGTATTGCGTACAGAGCTCCACTCCTCTTTTTGCTGCCTCCACACAGCCTGGCGGCATCCCAAGAGGATTGATATTGACCGAAAAATCATATTGAACCGCATTGCGATAAATGTCACCTCCATGAAGATAATCCATAAATGCTCCCCTCTATCAATATCCCTGCTAAAAAGACAATCCCGGATGTCACATACAGAAGCCTGTTGGCCCTGACAATATCCTCTGCCTCCACTTCCCTTACAGCATCACCTATCACAGGCTTCTTGTGCAGGACTCCCAAGTACCATGCATCCCCGGCAAGTTCCACTCCTAATGCCCCTGCACAGACGGATTCTGTCTGGGCTGAGTTAGGACTGGCATGACGATACCTGTCCCTCTTGAAAACCAACGCTGCCCTCCTGCCATCCATCCCCAACAGAAAAGCTGCCATGATCATACACAGCGCCGCGACCCTTGCTGGGACAAAATTACAGACATCGTCCAGCCTGGCAGCGAACCTTCCCAAATACAGATATCTGTCATTGCGGTAGCCTACCATGGAATCCATTGTGTTCACAGCCTTGTATGCCACTCCCCCGTAAACTCCAAACACAAACAGATACAACAATGGGGCAATCACTCCATCTGATGTATTTTCCGCCACTGTTTCCACAGCAGCCTTTGTAATGCCCTCCGCCGTCAAATGCCCGGTATCTCTCCCTACAATCATGGAGACTGCACTTCTGGCTGATTCCACATCCCCGTTCTTCAGAGCATAACAGACTTTCATGCTCTCCACCTTCAAGGACTTCATCGCCAGCACCTGGTAACAGATAATGCATTCCAAAACAATCCGAAATGCCGGATGCAGCATTCCTGCCAAAGTAAGCAGCCCGAAGGTCACTGCCAGCGTTGTAGTCAATACCACAAGCACAAGCAATATTCCTGCCGCTTTCTTTTTTCCAATATCCGCTTCTTTTTCCGGACGGATTCCAAACAGTCTGCGCAGCCCCCGTTCCGTCCACTCTATTATTTTTCCAATGCCGCGCACCAGATGCCACAGCCAGTGTGGATCACCAAAAATCAGATCCAATATGTATCCTGCACAGATGATCAAAATACGTTCTTTCAATTTTATACTCCTTACGTGCCATGGCAATCATATTAATCAATACTTCTCATCTTAATATTCAAAAACTCATTTAGCCCCATAATATGATCCAACAACAGCTTTCCTGCCCCTTCATCATAAGACACTTCGGCAACGTAGCCGTTTCCATTTTCTGTCTGCCACTCAAAGTAACTTTTATGTGGATGAGAAAAGCGATCCAATATTGCCATGATTGTTCCCCCGTGAACGATAAAAGCGATGCTGCCATCCGGCTTCCGTTTCCATTCAATGTCAACCACTCTGCAAAATTCATCAACACATCTGTCCTGAAATTCACACATAGTCTCCCCACCCGGGAAACCGCATGTACCGCTGGAATCAATGAATCGCTGATAATCAGGATTACCGTTTAATTCCCCATAATTTCTGTATTCAAACTCCCCAAAATCACATTCCCTGAATGCATCCACCTCTATCTGCGCCTTTTCGGGAAACAGAATCTGCGCGGTCTCACGGCATCTCAGCATGGGGCTCACATACAAAACCTCCGGACTAAGGACGGCCTTCATGATCAACCTTTTTTCAAAAAGTTTTTCTCTTGCTTCCGCCAATAACGGCTCATCCGTTTTGCCTACATATCTGCCTTCTCTGTTTCCCTTTGTCTGCCCATGCCGGATAAAGTATACTTTCATACACATGTCCTCTGTTATGGTTTTATATTTTTTCCAATACCACATATGACCCTGATGACCTGTTCGGCCTGCCCCACAAGATATCCTCCTACCCTGCCCACCTGCTCCCTGTAAGCGCGTTCAAAGGCATCCACCGGCACTAGCCCGCTTCCTACCTCATCACAGATAATGACCAGCTTATCTTCTGACAGCAGCAGCCTTTTCGCCTCCTCAAGAGGTTCTTTTCCCTCTTTCATCTGAAGCCTGATTTCTTCTTGATAGTGATTGATAATTTTATGGGTATCCGAAAAATTCTTCTCTGCAAAAGATGTTTTTCCCTGATATGCTCCACCTATTATAAATATCATTTTTGTCTCCTATTTAAAGTCGCTGCGTGACGGCACTAAAGAGTGAATACGTCATAATTTTGCGACCAATACAATCCCCGCCAGAACCGCCAGTTCACAGACCTGCAGAAAATATCCCGCCAGATCCCCTGTGATACCCCCAAAGTTTTTATAGGCCATGTGTCGATACCATCCAAAACAGCAGGCCCCCACTGCCAGACTGACCAGACCATACAGGGGACAGACTGCGAGCATTGCAGCCGCACATGTTGCAAATTCCAGAATAAGAACCCATCTCACCAAACCGGAAGATGCATTTGCACTGGCTGCTGCCATACCTTCCTTTTTTGCTTTCCTGAATGTTACCACAGACAGCGCACTCATAATTCTGGAAAAGATATAACCCATGGCAACACTGAAAATCTCCCCTGCTCCCACCTCGTTCCAAAAGGCCGCCGACAGAAGCAGATAAACAATGCCATAAATACATGCAAATGCCCCCATATGGGGATCTTTCAGAATCTGCAGTTTTTCTTCCATACTTTTCCAGGAACTTTTTGCATCGATGGTATCCAGATAGCCATCCATATGAATGCCCCCTGTCACCAATATGGGAACCACCGCCAGCACCAGCGCCTGGGAAATCCCGCCAAACTTAAGCGCTCCCAATCCAAAATATACACCCACGCTGCACATGCCCAGCACTACCCCTACCAGGGGAAAAAAACACATACTGTACTTCATGCCCTTCTCGTCCCACTCACACCTGGGCATCGGTATTCTGGAATACATGGAAAACGCTATGATCAGAGACCGCATAACAACTCCTCCCCCTTATGTACGACGGGAATCGTAAATACAGCTTCTGTCACTGCAGCCGCCTGCGCCGCCAGCATCGCATTCACCTTCCCTAAAAGCGCCCTGTATTTTTCCGATTCAGGGTCATATCGCACCCCATCCGAAAAAACCTCATTTGTTACCACCACCAGTTCTCCGGCCTGCTTGGCCAGTTCCAACAAAGGTTTCATCACAATCTCTTCCAGCTGTTCTTCCGCCTTGTCTCCCCTGTCTTTGATACCGCCCTCTGGCAGATACATTTCATTGGCAAGCAGATTAGACATACATTCCAGCAACAGCACATCTTTTCTGCCCGCCCGGACACGGGAGATATCACAATAGCATTCGATGGTGGAAAAGCCTTTATCCCTGCGCATCAAACGGTGTCTGGCAATCCGTTCATCGCATTCTTTGTCATAGGAATACATGGTAGCCACATAGTACAGCCTGCCCGCCTCCGAACCCAGTCTTTCCCTAAGCCGCACTGCCAGATTCTCCGCATATTCCGACTTACCGCTTCCGCTTCCTCCTGTCACCAAATACAACATACAGATAGGCACCTCCTCATTTTTATGGAATCCTTTCATAGGCTTCTATATCATAGTCTTCAAAGTTTCCCATACAGGCATAGACCTCAACCGCCATGTCCAGCAACGGAAAAAGCGCTACGGCTCCGGTGCCCTCGCCCAAGTGCATCCTTCCATGGAGAATTGCCTCAGACCCAAGAGCTTGCAGCGCCAACTGTCCCGTAGGTTCCTCGGATATATGGGATGCCAGCAAAAAATCCGGCACTCTTGTGTCCAGCTTCGATGCAACAAGCGCCGCCACCGCCGAGATGGCTCCGTCTACCACAATGGGAATGCTATACCGCACCCCACCCAGGAAAACCCCCGACATCATGGCAATCTCAAAACCGCCTGCCTCCGCCAGAAGTTCCAGAGGATCTTTCAACCCTTTCTGTACCACCCGCTCACAGGCAAGTCTTACCGCCTCCCGTTTTTTCCGAAGTCCCTCCTCGTTAAGCCCTGCGCCCCGTCCGGTAACTGTCTCCGGCTCCTCCCCCAAAAACAAGGCTGCAAGCGCGCTGGTTGGTGTAGTATTGCCTATCCCCATCTCTCCGGTGGCAATGATGGTATATCCCTTTTCTTTCAGTTCTCCTACCAATTCCTGCCCAACCTGCAACGCCTTCCGGCACTGCTCCATCGTCATTGCCGCTTCCCTGGCAATATTTCCACAGCCTTCTCCCAATTTTCTGTTCACCACTATGCCAGGCATCAGCTTTTTCTCAGGATAGACAATCCCCTTAATCCCCGTATCAATGGTATACACATCCACCCCCGCACATTTCGCCATGATATTCACTGTGGAACGGTTCTTGGCAAGATTGTCGGCAACTATTCGGGTCACCTCGCTGCCGCACTGGGTCACGCCCTCCGCCACCACGCCATGGTCACCGCAGAGTACCAGCAGGGCACGCTTTTTGATATCCGGGGGAGCCGGATTGGCAACTATTTTACACAATTTTGTCACATAGCTTTCCAACAGGCCAAGTCCGTCAATGGGCTTGGCAATGCCGTCCCAATGTTCCTGCGCCCGGCGCTGTGCCTGATACCGCAGGCAGCACTGCATAAAACTGAAAACAGCCTGGGGATTGCTATAATAATACAAGTGCGGAAAGCCGGCAGCCATATGGGCCGTGTGTACCATGCAGGAATAGGGCTTCCCGCCCACAGGTTTTGCCGCCATACAATCCGACCCATTTTCTGTGGAGTCCCAATAATGAAACTCATGCCCCTTTATAAGCTGTCCTGCATCCCCCAGAATGCCCGGTGAACAGGTCTCAACTTGAATATATCCAAACCGACACAGCCTGCCGGTGGGGAATCCCTTTCCCGGCAGGACTCCTGCCATTGAAAAGCTTTCTGACGTAGCTTGATTTCCTATCGTTTCCAGCGCCTGCTGCAGATAAAGGAACCCACCACATTCTGCCAAACACGGAATTCCTTTCTCACAAAGCGCCCTGACTGCTTCCCTTACTTCCTCTGACTGCTCCAGTTCCCAGGCATAATTCTCAGGATATCCCCCGCCCAAGAGCAATCCGTCCAGCTGCGGTGGAAGCTCCCTGTCATGGAGAGGCGAAAACTCCACCAACTCCGCTCCCATCCGGCAAAGCAGTTCCAGATTCTCCGTATAATAAAACGAAAAGGCTTCATCCCTTGCCACACCGATACGCACCTTTCCCGGCAAGACAGGAATGACAGGGCCGCTCCCTTTCAATTCCGGCGCTTTTGCACCAATGGAAAGCAGCATATCCAGATCCACATTCTTTTCCATCTCTGCCGCCACCCTGTCCAGCCAAGCGCCAAAATCCTCCAATTCCTCCGGTGCAGCCAACCCCAGATGCCTTGATGGCACTTCCAGGTCTTTCATCTCCGGCAGAAAACCCACCACAGTTATCCCACATTCCCGCTCGATCAGTTCTTTCAACCTTGGGTAAAAGGCTCCCGTGACCCTGTTCAGCAGGATTCCCTGGATATTGCTGCCTGTGCGGTAATCCGCAATCCCTTTAATCAGCGCAGCCAGGGAGACGCTCGCCCCTTTGCCGTCCACCACCAGCACCACGGGTGTCTCCGTCACCTTTGCAATTTCGTAGGTACTTGCAACATCTGACTGCCCTCCAAGACCGTCATAGTATCCCATGACTCCTTCCATTACGGTAAAGTCCACATTTTCCATCCGTTTCTGCAACAGGTATCTGGTGGTCTCTCCCTCCGTAAAAAAGGTGTCAATGTTACCAGATGGCACCCCCAATACGCTGCGGTGGAACATGGGATCAATGTAATCGGGACCGCACTTTACTGCAGACACTTTCAGCCCCCGCCGTTTCAATATCTCTATCAGACCGCAGACTGCCATGGTTTTACCGCTCCCGCTCTTCGGAGCAGCAAACAGCAGCCTGTCCATCTTTCCCCTGTGTTCGGAATCTATACCCTTAATCATCTGCTTTCTCCTCCGAAACAGGCAATCATTACCGGGTTTTCAGCATTCATCATGTGGTACTGTCCCACATGCCTGCTCCGTGTAAGATTAGCCTGTAGAATTTCCATATCCTGATACTCCGGGAATTTTTCCGGGATCTGTCCAATCTGAGCCATGGTTTCCAGCGTGACCGCATTTACCACGAACCTCGCTGTCGGGTTCTTTTCCTTTACCGCTCTTATAATCTCCATCAGGCAACCGCTGCTCCCGCCAATAAACACATGGGTAGGAGCTGGCAGAGACTCCAGAGCATCCGGGGCATTCCCCTCAATGATAACCATATTTTCCACATGAAAGCGGACACGATTGCTTTTCAGGAGTTCCACTGCCTCATGCCTTTGCTCCACGGCATATACACAGCCACTTGGGCAAAGTCTGGCCGCTTCCACAGACACAGAGCCTGTGCCCGCCCCGATATCATAGACAATGGCATCCTCGTTCAGTTCCAGCCTTGCCAGAGAAAGGATGCGGACTCCCTGCTTCGTCATGGGAACTTTTTTGTCCTCCCCATGATTTCGGATAAAATCCGCATCTGGAAGGCCGGGTGTGACCGGGTATGTGCCGGCTTTCCACCCCTCCAGCTCCAGATATATTACGCTTAAGTTTCCAAAGTCCATTTCTGATAACTCCTGCGGCGTCCCCTGCACAATGCGTTCTTCCGGATAAGAAAGTCTCTCCCCCACAGCTACCCTGACCCTGTATAGACCAAGCTCCAACAGGCTCCTGCAAATCTCTGCTGCCTCGCCTTCCCTGCCAAGAAGCGCGAACACTTTTCCTTTCCGCAATAACAGCGGGATCAGGCATGTCTGTTTCCCATGACGGCTCACTAACTCCGTATCCTGCCAGCCAACTCCTATCCTGTCCAGAAAATATTGGGCAGTGGAGATCCCGCTGACCGGCACTATCCGGAAACCCTGAAGCGCCTCCGCCATTCCCATTGCCCCGGAATAAAAACCGATATCCCCTGAATATACCAGCGCCGTTTTCCTGTATTTACTATGCGCTTTTAAAAATGCTTTCACATCCTCCGCCTTGTATGCGCAAAACTGAGGTTTCTGCACAATCTGCCCACAGCTTTGCAGGATGCGCTGCGCACCGATCACACAGTCCGATTCCTGCAGGCATCTCACCGCCTCTCTTGTGAAAAGCTCTGCTGCACCCGGACCCGCTCCGATCAGATACACCGTCCTTTTTGTCATCAGCCTATAGCGGGCGGAGAGATAATCTATTGCCTCCGATAAGGACATAGCCTGAAAATCCTCTGACACATGGCTGTCTACTGCAGTCTCCCAGGCAGCCTCCCCAGGTCTTTTGACTACTATCAGCTTTACGCCTGCCCGCAGGGCGGCTTCACACTTTTCCTCATAGCCACCCTCTTTTCCGGAATCTTTTGTCACCAGATACCTACAGTCTGCCTGTTTCAACATCTGATAGTTCATCTCCTCCGAAAAAGGGCCCTGCATGGCAATCAGATTTTTGCCTGCAAATCCCAGACCAGCGCATTTCTCCATTACGGACAATATGGGCAGAACCCTGGCAATACAGCGGTTCTGGTAATCTTCAATGATTGTATACTTCTCCAGTTCCTTGCTCCCTGTAGTAATCAGGATCTTTCCCTGGGTAGCTGCAAGAAATGCCGCCGCTTCTTCCACAGAGTCCACGAAAATAACATCCTCTGGCATTTTGTCATGTGATACAGCCTTTTTCTGAAGCGCAGCCTGGGTATCTTCCCGCAATATCCGAAGCATCGGGCAAGAAAGTTTTTGGCAGATCTTACGGATATTTTCAGTGACAGCAACGGCATAGGGATGGGTGGCATCCACTACCAGCTCCGGCTCCTCCGACTGCAGGAGGCGTTCCATGTCCTCCACTTCCAGTCTCCCCATATGTATTTTGATATTGTCAAAGTTGGGGAGCAGGGAAGCCCCATAGGCCGTTGCCACACACAGATGCACCTGTAGCTGCATTCCCCCAAGCGCCTCCGCCAGTTCCCTGCCTTCTGTTGTTCCTCCAAAAATAATGATCGCTGTCATACTTATCTCCTGTTAAACTGTCAGAGTGCCTTGCCTCATGGCAAGGGCCACTGTGACGCCATCCATGACGAATTTCCTGCTAATCAGCTTCCCTCGGTCTGTTTTCTTCATGCTCTTATGACAGGCGGCAATGGCGCTCCGCTCACATACATTGTCCACACCCGTCACTGCAGATACAAATTCCGAAGCAGTAAACGCTCCCGGCTGCCGTCTGAGTTCTTCTGCGGAAAAGACCAGAAATGGCAGAGGCTCTTTCCTGTGTATGCTTTTTGAAAAATTGTTACAGAATGCCAGTATCCCCGGCTCCTCCTTTTTCAGGTCGATACTGGCTACCGCACACAAGGCTTCCCTGCAGATGCCCTGTTCCCGCAGGCAGGTCTCCACTGCCTGGACAATCTGCTCTGCTCCCGTCCCTTTCCTGCATCCAATCCCAAGGGAAACCGCTTGTGGAACCAGATGCAATGTCAGCGGAAATGGCTTTTCCCTGGCAGTTATACCTCTGTTTTGACGGATGGAAACATGTATTCCCGCACTACATCCCTCTGCTGCCGCTCCAATCAACAGATACTCCGGTATGTCTCCGCATAAGGAAAGTCCCAGCTCCTCATCTACCACAAGCCCAATCTTCTCCCCTGCTAAAATCCGTGCCTCAAGCAGTTTAGCCGCCTGCCAGTCGGTCAAAGCCAGATGATTCCTGGCCGCAAACAGATCTACCGCCATTTTACCCTCCCGATCCGAAGCAGTGGTAATCACGGGCATCGCTCCTGTCAGCCTGGCCAATTCCTCTGCCATCTTGTTGGCACCACCCACATGACCAGAGAGCAATGCTATGGAAAACGCCCCTGTCTCATCCATGACTACCACTGCAGGATCATCCGACTTATGGGTGATAAAGGGCGCTATGCAGCGTACCGCTATCCCTGTGGCACACAGAAATACAATGGCATCTGCCTCGAAAAACCACTCTCCTATACACACTGTCAGACTCCGTTTCTCTGTCACATTCGGGAGCGCACTGCATTTTACCAGACTGTAAAGCGAGTCCTCCGGGTGTGCCTGCTGCCACTTTTCCCGGATGCGCCCCATCAGTTCATAGGCTTGTATGCTACAAGCTACAAACAATAGCTTCATCGCTCTTTTCCTTCCCGGAACCCAGTGGTAAAAGAGGCATCATAGAGCCGGGATCTCCTGCCGCCGCCATCCAGAACCTTTCCCACGATAATCAAAGCTGTCCGCACAATCTGCTCCCTCTCCATCTCCTGAGGCAGCTTATCCAGGGTTGTCCGCAGAATCTTCTCCTCCGGCCAGGTTGCCTTATGAACCACTGCCACAGGGGTATCCGGCTCATAGCCACCCGCCAGAAGCTGAATCTTAACCTGCTCTGCCAGACCCGCCGACAGAAAGAGTACCATCGTGGCATGATGAGCCGCCAGACTGCGCAACTTTTCGCCCTCCGGCATCTCGGTCTGTCCCTGCTGCCTTGTGACAATGATGCTCTGGGAAACGCCCGGCAGTGTATACTCCAATTCCAGGGCGGCCGCCGCTCCGGACATGGAACTGACTCCGGGGCATATGGCAAAATCAATCTTCCGCTCTCTCAGCGCATTCATCTGCTCCTGAATAGCTCCGTATATGGAAGGGTCTCCGCTGTGGAGGCGCACAGTTACAAACTTCCTGTCCTCTGCCTCCTCTATGACAGCCAGAACATCTTCCAAGGTCATAAAAGCGCTGTCATGTAATACACATCCTGTTTTCACATACTTAAGCAGTGCAGGATTGACCAGTGATCCCGCATATATGACAACATCCGCCTGCTCCAGAAGCCGCATTCCTCTCACCGTGATCAAATCCTCCGCACCTGGTCCCGCACCCACAAAATATACCATTTCTCTCTCCTCATTCATCTGCCCGAAATCTTTCCAATATCTGTCCGCTGTCTGCGGTTTGTCCCAGAAACCCATACTTCTCTGAGAATAACATGACCCCTACACGCAGCCCGCTTCCCATTCTCCTGCCTATATGATACTGTATTTTCCCGCAGATTCCGGCAACTACAGCCTCTCTCAGCCCCCACTCTTCCAGATATCCCAGCATTTCCTCTGTGTTGATACAGTTCATCAGAACTTCTGCCATTGTGCGGTCTCCGCCCTGCAATACCGTATGTACCGCCATAATCTCTCCCCGCCCGTCTGCAACCTTGGAATGGGTGTTCATAATGCCCGCTGCCAGCTTTACCAGCTTTCCGATATTCCCGATTAGCAGAAGTTCCTCCATCCCATAGGCTGCCGCCAAGTCAAGAGTCTCCCCCACATAATTACTGCATTTGATGCTATGATCCAGATTCAGACCCAGATATGCTGAAACATAACTCTGCCCGTAATTCCCCGGTGTCACCAAAAGCCTTCTCCCCCCCTGAGCATAGAGCTGCCTGATCTGGGTTTCTATGGTATCCACTATGGCCCTTTCGCTCATGGGCTCCAAAATGCCGCTGGTTCCAAGAACCGATATACCGCCCTCAATCCCCAGCATGGGATTAAATGTCTTTTCCGCCAGCTTCTCCCCAGCGGGAATGCGCACCACAATCAAAATCCTGCCCTGATATTCTGCATGTTCCATGACGCTACCCACTGCCTGAAAGATCATGGCCCTGGGAACCTTGTTGATGGCTGCACATCCGATGTCCTGTTCAAGCCCTGCCCTTGTCACGCGCCCAATGCCCTGTCCGCCCTCCAGCCACAGACTGGGATAATGTACATCCGTAAAGACTTTTGCATCCGGCATCCATTCTTCCCCCATCTTTTCCACCGATACATAAACCTCCACACCGTTCGTCACATCCGGATCATCCCCGCTGTCCTTGACTACCAGATATTCACATTTCCCTGCCTCCTCATGAGCACATTGCACCGGAACATATGCAGTAATTCCTTTGGGCGTATGAACTGGGATTTCTGCCTGTCTGACGCCGGTAAGGAGGTGGGCTGCCGCCGCCTGTGCCGCCGCAGCAGCGCAGGTTCCCGTAGTGATTCCCCTCCGCAGCTGTTTCTGATTTACCATCTTATATTGGGAATCTTCCTCCCGAAACAGTCCTGACGTTTTCTCCTCTGCCATAATGCCTCCTAATTCCCATTCCGCCTCTGTGCTTCCAGCCATTCCCCAGCGCTCCTGTATACAGGAAACTGCATTTCTTCCGCCAGTTCCAGCAGCCGCCCATTCATCCTGTTCGTGCTTCTTATGGGGGTGCCTGCATGGATCAGAGTCTCCGCCTTTTGCATCAATGCAAAAGCCTGTTCAAGCTGCTCCTCCGTCATTTCCTCAAAGGCAGGCGCCGTTACCACATGCCCACTGAGCGCAGAAGCCACCGGACAGTCAATGTCATTTTCATGAAGTATGCCCGTTGCAAAAGGAATCTGGCACTTTTGGAGCAGACGATACACTTCTGTGCCATATCCGCCGCCTGCCACCACAAACACCCTTGGCTCCCCTTCAGGACGGCCAAACTCCACACTGCCATAGAGCCGGTTATAATTTCCTTTTTCCAGTCCATACAGGTTTTCTATAACACCCTCCTTCATAATCTCCTCCGGAGTGCCAAAGGCCGCTATGGTATCCCCTTTCACACACAGCATATAATCAGAGATTTTTGACGCCAAATCTATCTCATGAAGCGACATCACCACAGCAGTTCCTTCTTCATGGGCCATTTCGCGCAGGATGTCCAATAGTTCAATTTTAAAACGGATATCCAGATAAGCCGTAGGTTCGTCCAGTACGATCACCTGCGGTTCCTGGCAGATTGCCCTCGCCAACATGATACGCTGACGCTGGCCGTCACTCAAGGTGGAAAAGTCCTGCTCCTCCAGTTCTGTGGCATGAACCCTCCGAAGGGCCCGCGAAACTGCCTCCTTATCTGCCGCTGTCATCTTTCCCATGGCATTGGTATAAGGATAACGTCCCATGGCAACCACTTCCCCACAGGTCATCAACTCAGGACAGATGCGATCTGTCAACACCACCGCCACCTGGCTTGCCAACTCTTTCGCACTCCAGCCTTGTATATCCCTTCCCCCTACCGCCACCGTCCCGCCGATTCTGGCCAGATGCCTGGTAATCGTTTTCAGTATGGTAGATTTTCCTGCACCATTGGGACCGATCAGAGTGAGTATCTTCCCCTTCTCCATGCCAATATTGATATCATGGATCAGGCTCCTGCCCCGATACCCCACTGCCAGACCCTCTGTCTTAAAATACTCCATATGCATCTCCTGCAATTCAAAAACTGTTCCGACAGTTCCTTACATATCTGCGGAACGGCGTTTCAACATCATTACAATTACCACAGGCGCTCCGAATGCTGCTGTTACTGTCCCTATGGCCAATTCTGTTGGTGAAAATAAAGTCCGTGCGATCAAGTCGCAGTAAATGCAGAATACTGCCCCGCTTAAATATGTCACGGGAATCACCACTGCCGGGCGGGATGTCTTTAACATGGTTTTTGTGATATGCGGCACCGCAATCCCCACAAAGGAAATGGGACCCGCAAAAGCAGTCACGCAGGCCGAAAGCAGACTTGACAACAGGATCAGAACCGCCCGAAATAACTTCACATTGACACCCAGGCTCTGGGCATACCCTTCCCCGAGGGCATAGGCACCAATAGGCTTTGATAAAAGCCATGCCATTCCAAGTCCCGGAATGCATATCCATGCCGAAAAAACCACATTTCCCCAGTTCGCACCGGAAAAACTTCCCATAGACCAGCCCGCCAGATTTGCAATATCATGTTCCTTTGCAAAAGCGATACAAAAATCCGTAGCCGCCGAGCAAATATACCCTATCATAATCCCTACTACCAGCAGCATTGACATACTATGTACTCTCTGGGAAAACAAAAGCACCGCGGACACTACCAGAAGAGAACCGAAAAAAGCTGATGCAATCAGTGCTGCCGAGCTGATCTTTCCAATGTACTGCGCCCCGAAAACCAAAGTAATTCCCACAATCAATTTTGCCCCGGAAGAAATACCCAGCACAAAAGGCCCGGCAATAGGATTCCGGAAAAATGTCTGCAGCAGAAATCCGGAAACAGCCAGCGCACCACCCAGAATAGCAGCCAGCATCATACGGGGCATCCTGATACTGAAAATAATCTTTGACTGTGTGGACGCCCCGATGACCTCCTCCAGATGCGACTCATAGGCGCCCCCGGTAAACAGGTTCAGCACCTGATACCGGGCAGCGTCCCACACCATGCGGAAGATATCGCCGGCTGGAATATGTACCGATCCAAGGTTTATGTTCAACACCAGCCCCCAGGCCAACAGAACGGTCAGGATGACCATTGTGGCCAAAAACCTTTTTCGTGTCTGTTTCATACCGACTGTCCTATTCTCCTGCTTCCTGCGGTATTTTGATCAGATGATCCGTTGTCACTTCATCCGGGTTCTCGCTGGATAAAATCATATTCATATCAGCAACAATAGAGGAGATTGCCGAAGTCGCCTGTGTAAAGTCAGGAGATGTGACCCATACATGCCCCTCCTGCACCGCCTTGAAATCTGCAAATAAAGGCTCATATTCCGTCATCTCCTGGATGGAATAAAACTTGTTCCCAAGGTTCCAGTAGAACAAATAATCCGCATCTTTGAAAGCTGCGTACCACTCCTCAAAAGTCATGGAAGTATTCCCGCTCTCTTCCGGCTCCATATCAGCACAGATATACTCGCCGCCTGCAAGCCCAATCATCTGTACCAGGTAGTCCCCGCCGTTTCTGGCATAACACTTACCGCTGGATGTGATGTAACCCATTGCCACGGTGATACCAGAACTTTCTGCCGCCGTTGCCTGATCCATCAATGCTTTCTGATTGTCAAAATACGCCTGTGCCTCTGCTTCCCTGCCAAACAGCACACCCAA
Source organism: uncultured Lachnospiraceae bacterium (assembly GCA_947175035.1). Lineage (GTDB taxonomy): Bacteria > Bacillota > Clostridia > Lachnospirales > Lachnospiraceae > Acetatifactor. The sequence goes on from CAMWLG010000073.1 coordinate 17,797, forward strand.
CAGCTTTACCCATTCCACGCGGGCCAGAGGATGATTTTCCTTGGAAGAAATCTCTACAAGGTTTGGGATTCCCAGTTCGATAAATTTCTCGTTGACTTCCGGCACAGAATCAACCATGGCATTGTCGATGTGAAGCTGGATGTCCCGTTCCACCATCATCTCATAATCGGGCTCCTTGTAATTTCCTGAAAAGCCGATCCTGCCATCCTCCACCGCTGCCTTTACCTCATCGATATACCAGCCGTCCGCATCGGTTGCCACCAGCTTGACATAGTCCAGTGCGTCAATGGCGTTCATCAGGGAGACCATACCTGTGCTGGCAATATACACATTGTCAATGGGCATCTGAAGCACGGTCACGGTTTCATCCAACTCCCCTGGCACACTCATCCCTTCTGGCACCACAAGATATTTTGCAGCTGGATCACCAACGGTGAGCATACGATAACCGCCATGAAAAAGTTCAATGGAAAAACCCTTGGCATAATCCACTTCCATAACACCGTCCGAAACCAGCTTTCCATCGTAATTTTCTTCCTCAGATGACGGAGCATCTGCTTCCATGTTGGTCTCAGTGCCATTTGCCTCAGAAGTATTTCCTGCCGCACCAGACGCTCCGCAGCCTGCCAACATGGAAATCCCCATTGACACTGCCAAAATAATAGCTACTA
>CAMWLG010000074.1 GCA_947175035.1 uncultured Lachnospiraceae bacterium
ACCAAGCCGGCATACCACCTTGTCGCCCGGCGGGTGGGTCGGTCTTTGGTTATAAAAAATAAATATAGTACCTTGGAAAACTATCGCCTTTTATAAATCAATAACAAATTTATTATGCAATTTCCTCTGTAAATCTATAATAATATTAATTTTACCACATTACTATTTTCTTTACTTTTTTTCACATAAATACTCCATATACCTAAAATTCTAACACACAATGCAAAATAACCACTCATATGTAATAATATAAAAGAACATATATCAACAAAATCCATCTTTTAACTACTCCATATAATCATATGGTGTCTTTTTCTGTATTGGCTTATGCTTTTGTAAAGTTTCCATCGTACCTTCTTCAGTATCATATAGTCGATGTTTTGGAAGTCTTAATGTATTTCCTTTATCTGTCCTAATTAAGACAAGATTTCCACTAATAGACAAAACCTCAACAGATACAACAATTAATCCATTTTCAACAATCCAGTATTTGTCACCTTTAACCACTATTGATTTCTCCATGTTCAAATCTATATAATGATTTATTATTATTTCTACTCATTTTACTACCTTTCTTTATTATATCATACACTGCTCAGCCATACCAATAATTTTGTTAATGAAGTCACAAAAGATGGGCGCAAAAAAACAGGAAACCGTTTCCTGGTTTCCTGTTTTGGTTTCGAACCTTTCACACCTCATCCAAATATATTTTTGAACCCGTAGCCCCTCTTTGTCCCTGATATTTACCAGCATAGGGATTTGACGCGGCCTGATCCATCCTTGCAAACACCAACTGACCAATCCTCCTGCCAGCCTGCAGTTCAATGGCACATCTGTTTGCATTGTATAATTCGAGCGTAATCTCTCCCGCAAATCCCGGGTCAACCCATCCCGCATTTTGGATGAACAGCCCCATTCGTCCCAGAGAACTTCTGCCCTCCACAAACGCCGTCAAATCGTTGGACAACTTAATGTACTCCATTGTTGTGGCTAAGACAAACTGCCCCGGCAATAAAAGATAGCGCTCTGCTTTTATCTCCTTATACGCAATTGGCTTATCCAATGTCACAATCCCCGCAGAGGAGTCCTCCACGATGCTGAATGTATTGCCCAGCCTGATATCGATACTCGCCGGCTGTATTTGCCCCGGTTCCACCGGGTCTATTACCAAAGTTCCTTCTTCAATTAAAGATCGTATTGTTTTATCCGATAGTATCATATTGTGTCCTCCAAAACATGTCCGCACAATTTGATTATTCCATTCTTCCATCGCCACCCATCAGTCTTGTCATTTCCTCTATCCGTTCTATCGGAAATGGCGGTTCTGATAGTGGTTTCATCGCAATGGACATCAGTTTCATGGGATTATCATCTGCCGCAATCCGATTTGCACTAAACTTACCACACTGCCTGCATCGATGTATAATTGCCCACTCGCCGTTCTTTTTCACCCAGACAGCAATCGGTTCCATATGCCCGCCGCACTCAGACATTCTATCTCCCGGCTGCTCGTCTACATGAAGGCTTGTCAGACAGTTTGGACAATGGTTTCTGTGATCACTGCCTGCGCCATTTGGAACAACTTCACGCCCACATGATTTACAAACAAATACTTCATTGCAGGCATGGTTTTTGTAATAACCTTTTTGAAATGTCTTTCTCTTATTCTCACGATTCATCCAAATTCCCTCCTAACACTTCATTTTGATTGAAAGCATCAGAAGGCTTATTGTCTTTTATGATCTTTTGAATGCTTTTCACAGACAGAAAATACTTATCTGCCAGAAACTGTGCGCTGTTTCCGGCCTGATAATCTTCATAAATCTGGTTGTTCCGGCATTCCAGAGACCTCCTAGTTCCGCTCAAAGAGCCCCATTTGCTCCGTTTGGAATTCTTTTTGGGAACATACAGCATTTGTCCTTCCACATATTTCTGAACCAAAGTGAGAACTTCAAATGGTAAGACATCCTCCGCTCTAATATAGCCCATGATTGCCCTCCTGTTTTTTCTTCATAGGAAAGCGATGGCTATCATAATACTAAATCAGATTACATAGCCACCGCTATGCAAGCCCGGTCTCCTTCTTAATAAACATACAATTCACCCTTATCCTTTCTTTTTGTATACTATATTTATGCTTGCTCTTGCATTTTAACAAAAGTGAGGTGATCTGACAACCTAAAGAACAATTCAAACTGTTTTTTTCTTAATCTGCGTCTTATCCCCCCAGCGTGATATCCTGTTCCTGATACCATTCCAACGCATCTGCGAACTGTTTTTCGCGAAAGTCCGGCCATAAATCTTTTACAATATAAAAATCTGAATACACGGTCTGAAGCGGCAGGAATCCGGATAAGCGGCACATTCCTCCCCAGCGGATCACCAAGTCGATTCTCGGGATCTCACGGGACGCCCAGTCGTTTTTCATATCCCACTCCCATCCATAATTTACCAGAAAATTCACCCGTACCGTTCCTTCATCGCAGACGGACTGACGCCTGCGGCCTGTATAAGGAAGCAGTTCTGCCGGGAAACATGGAGAGCCGGTATTGCCGATCACATACAGTTCCGCATTTTCCTGTTCTATCATTTTAACCGCCTCGATGCAGGCTTTGGAAAACGCAATAACCTGATCTTTGGGCCGCTTACAGTTATCGACCGTAAATCCATAGTAGGTCAACTCCTGTATGCCGTATTCGCGCGCTGCCTGAAGCAGCCTTAAACCTGGTTCCAACCCATGCGCATAGCCATCCTCCTTGTTCAATCCATTTCCCGTCGCCCAGCGTCTGTTGCCATCCGGGATAATACCGATATGTCTCGGAACACGCTTCATATGATCCTCCTGATATTAAGGTAATATAGTCATCTTTTATCAATATGGGCGAATTCCGGGAATTTATACAATGTGCAGAGGAATCGGAGAGGTCAAAATCTTGCAATGGTTTTTTTAGTATGCTAGAATAGGATTATACAAAAATCGTGCAGGCGGAAGCGGTCATGGAAAAATATATTTTCAAAAAATCAAAAGGCAAATACATCTGGCAGGGTCCTGAATTAAAATTAGTTTTTAGCGGCATGACTTTTCAGGCTTTTGATGATTGTGGGTATGTGAGTTCCACAGAAGATTTTTTGTATTTGTATTATACTGTTCAGATTTATGTTCATGAGCGTGGCTATGACAAAAACGGAAAAGTTACCCGTCATTGGAAATTGGTCACCGCAAAATCCACCTATGATTTTCCTTCTATCACGATACTTCAACAGATACTTCAGCACTATGTGAATGATGATATTCCCGAGAAAGACTGCGGCGTGATTCATTACTATGACGACGGCGAAATCATAGAAGACCGAATCGGTTATGTGTACTCCATGGACACGGATCGTTGGTTCTGTGAAGACTATTATCAAGTGGAACGATTCATCCTCAAAGAACAGGACAAAGAGATCAGAAGAGAGTATTCTCTCTACGCGGGATGTTCCATTGATTTTCATGGCGGAAGTCCTTCCATTGGCGTGAAAGCAGTCATTTCCGAAAACGGGATTCAGTGCCTCTTAACATGCGTTACCGAATTTTTAAATGATGGAATTGACGATCATAATCAGGCAACCAGGGAATTTCTCTCCCAGGAAACCTATTCTGTTGATACAGCGGGCAGAATTGTAAAAACAGAAAACGGTAAAGTGACGGAAATGTTTCTGAAAAACGATGTCGTAGACAGTGTTCATATCTATTGTGGCGATTTGAATTCAGATAGTTTTTATTCTGATTCTTATCACCAAGTAAAAATTTCCGACATAACGGAAAACGGAATTACCATTACCGGCGGATATTGTCAGCGCGACAGCAGTGATTACAATGAAGAAGATGTGGAAAACAGAAAACTTTTTATTTCCTGCAAAAACATTTTCTTTATCTTTTCGGATATCACAGAAGAAGTGCTGACATTAGACGAGCAGGGAATTGCAGACGAATTCAGAACCGTTTTAACTGGGGATGAGCTTGCGGAAATCAGAAACAGCGATGTGGAAGCAATGTACCAAAAGTGGTATGAAGTCATTGTTGACCGCTATATTATTTTTAGAGACGAGCACCCTTTTCGAAAAATCAAGAAGAATGACCGGAAGAACGCAATGGAGGCTGTCCGGACTGTCATTGAGATATTGAGGGCATTATCATTTTAACGTATAACTTTTTCAGCACAGGAGGCTGATTATGGGAAACTTAAAGAGAATTGCATTGATTACCAGTGCTTCCAATTTTGAACGTCAAAAAAATATTGCAACATCCATGCATAGAACCTTAAAATCCATGGGCGGCTATGTGCTGTATGTGATTTCCAACTTTGGAATTTTCTTAGACGATAAGCCGATTCCTTATGGAGATACCACGATCTACGATCTTATCGACTATACTATGTTTGACGGTTGTGTCATCGGGGGAAATATCGGAAGCCACCCGCTCCTTGCTTCTATTGCCAAAAAGCTGAGAAAGAAAAATATTCCGTTTATCACAGTCAATATCCAGACGGAGGGCGCACCATTTCTGTCCTTAGACAGCTATCCTACCGCTTGCAAACTGATGGAACATTTAATAGAAACACACGACTGCAAGAAAATAAATCTGGTTCTGACTTCTATCAAAGAAGTCATTTCTATGGAGACGCTGACCGCTTATCAGGACACATTGAAAAAATACGGTCTTCCCTATGAAGAAGACAGAATTATTTACTGTCCCATATCCGTTAATAGCGGACGCGGCCTGTATCAAACATTCTGTGACAATCATGTCGATGATGCGGATGCCGTTCTATGCGTACAAGATATCGTAGCGATCGGCTTGTATCTCGAATTGGAAAAACAGGGCATCAAAGTGCCGCAGGACCTTCTCATATGTACTTTAAACCGCAGTTCAAACAGTGTCATTTTCCGTCCTGACTTTACCGGCGCAGACAGGAGGGATGGTCTGCTCGCCGAGAAAGCCTGCCATTTGCTGATAGAAATGATAAACGGAAACAAAATCCCGCTCGAAAATTATTCATCCGGCAAGATTTACTATGGGGAAAGCTGCGGTTGTCACTCCGAATATTTGCCGGAATCCAGAAAATGGCATCAGCAGCTCATCCGGCAGACAGCTGAATCCGGCAGACAGATCAACTATATCATGCAGTTTAATGATACATTGGAAACGGTAACCTCTTTGGAAGAGCTTGGCGATAATATCCGGCATATGCTTCATGAAATCCTATGTCCGGAATTTTTCTGCTGTATCAACAAGCAGGATTTGAAATATATTATCAACGATCCCGACTATGAGCCCCTGCCGGAAGGTAAGTCCCTTGACGATACGCTGGTTGCAATCACCGGTACGGCGGACAGGATTGGCACTTTACAAAATTTTGCCTATCCGACTGAAAAGATTGTGCCTGTGGAAGAACAGGATGGCGATCTCTTTATCCTGTATCCATTGCGCCATAAAGATAAACTTTACGGTTATATGGTGTTTTTAAACGTATACCTTCCTATCGAGGCATATAATTATCGCATCTGCCATGAAAGCATCTGCAGCAGCATTGAGAATCTACGCCGACAGATGATCTTGAGAAGCAGTATCAAAGAATTAGATAAACTACATATGCGCGACCAGATGACAGGCCTTTATAATCGCTTTGCCCTCAATCGCTTTGCTTCCCGTTTTGTGGATGAAAAAGTCTATTCTATCGCGATGATCGATATGGACGGTCTAAAAAAAATCAACGATAACTTTGGCCATCTCTCCGGCAATCACGCCATCTGCATTACGGCAAACGTAATCCAGGAATGTACTGATGAGAAGGATCTTGTCATCCGCTATGGCGGCGATGAATTTTTGATACTCTCGCACCATCTGGAACCGGAATATTGGGAGACACTGCGCACAAAAATGAATGACATCCTGACCCAAACAAAGAAACAACAGCAGCTTCCCTACGAGCTGAGTATCAGTCTCGGATTTGCCATCAGCACAGCCGAACAGACACTGACCTATGCGGAGACCTGCGAGCTCGCAGATCATGCCATGTATGAAAATAAGATGCTGCGTAAAAAAGGACGGGAAAAAGAACATTAAGCTTGTGCTTTGGAAGAGAAAAAAACATCTTTTGTATATATCTTATCATTTGAAAGAATTGCCTCTGCTTGTCTTCTGACAATATTTTCAATCACTTTTACTCTCTCTGGTGTAAATACATCATCACCACGAAAGGAAAATGAAAAATCTTTCATGTTTTTTACTCTGTCCCGCAAAGCATCATTCATACCCATTTGACCTATTCGGGTAAAATCTTCTCCCAATTTGGGCGCATATTCAAACAGCTTATCACCAATATTTAAAAACTCTTCTTCCATGACATAAGGCAGTAATGAAATGTTCAGGTCAAAAACAGGAGCCATTTTGGCAATTTCAAGCGTATCATTATCAAATAAAACGCCATAATTTCCTGGATGTCTGTCCTGATTAAAACAAAGAGAGTCAATCACAAGCATCTCTCTGAATTCCTGCTCTGATCCTAAATTTGCAAAATAGTCAAAAACCTCCTTCAACTCAGGCCTTCTCACATCCGTAATTTTGGCAAATGAAGCATAGCCGTATTTTTCATCTGTAAAAAGATTGCATCTTGAAGCAGTCCTGTCATAGAGTTTCACCAAATCATAATTCACTGCATTGTTCGGACTTATCATTCGTGCAATTTCAGAAGCCATTTGTTCACAATAAGGTTCCAGTCCCGCTCCCAACTTTCTCCCTCTTTTGTAAATGAAAATATCTGAGTGAAATTCTCCCTTCTCAGATTCTTTCCGAAAACATTTTCTGAAGGAACCTTCACAAGCAAGCTCCGGAGAAGTGAATGAAAAGACAATATTATATAATTCAGCTCCTTCAAATGCAATTTTTGATATCGTTTCAGTAAACGGATTTTGATACAAAGAAATTTGTTCCCACGATACTTTTTCCTGTTCGGAACGAATCCAAAAAGTGTCATTTATGGTAGCGGCGTGAGTAGCCTGAACAAAATCTTCGTTACTGTCACATCCCAATTGTCTCATAACAGCCTGCAAATGTTGATTGCTCTTAGAAGCTTTTCTTCTGTCTATCCATGTATTGATGTCTTTGAACCCGAACGGCAATTTTTCAAATAGCTGTTTTTGTTCAAGATAACCACTGTCAGAAAATTCGGTTTGCGGTTCAAGATCATAAGTCGCAACAATCGTATTTTTATTCATCAAAAAATACATCCCTCAATCTCCTTGACATACTTTAATGCCATCGCGGATATTCGTAAACCGTTTCGCCGTCAATTGTATATTTGCATTGACCGTATGGAATGCCGTCCTTCCATTCGCCTTCGTATACGTTGCCGTTGGCACCTTTCATAGTGCCTTGTCCGTTTGGAATACCTTCTTCCCATTCGCCTTCATATACACCGCCGTCGGCACCTTTCATAATGCCATATCCGTTTCTCTTGCCGTCTTTAAATTCGCCTTCATATACGTCGCCGTTGGCATATTTCATAGTGCCTTGTCCGTTAGGCAGACCGTCTTTGACTTCTCCCGTGTAAACGCTGCCATTGCTCATGATAAGGGTTTCAGTTTGCGTAGAATCCATTTTAGATTACTCCTCAAAAATATCAGGATCAACCATCGGTACGATCAGCTCACATATCTCACCGCTCTCGTCATATCCCCAAAAGCACTGATAAAAACCGTCTCCGAGCCCCGACGCTGCCATTACCATACGCTCACCATTATCGGGATTCGTCCACTCGATAAAATCCCCACCCTCACGTTGATACTGCGGCAGCTCTTTTTCACTTTCCGCGAAAAACGCCGCAAAGTAGTCATCATAGTGGTTTTTGTCGGGATTCTCCTTGTGCCAGTTGAGGATAAACTGCTCGTATGCCTTTGCGCCATCCGCGTCGATAAAGCACATCATGCCCGCATCCACCGGGAAACCGCTCATAACGCCATCCTTCGCCTTGAATGCCGCAGTCTCGGGAATAGGCGTGGCAAGCTCGTACCTTACGGCAGCCGTTTCCTTGATTTTAAGGCGCGCCGTACACATTCTGACGCCGATATATCCATCGCGGTAAATCGATATCTCCACAGGATAGCTGCCCTTAGGGATTTCCTTTTCAAGAACGGGCGCTATCACGTGATCGCCCGACATATAGCACAGCGGGTCGGCGACCACGATTCTGCCGCTTGGGATATCCGCCGTGCCGATAGTGAGGAAGAACCGCGACTCAGTTTTCACGAACTGCTGCGAAATTTTTTCCGCATCCAACTCAGTGCTGCCGATATATTCAAGGTTCTGCTTAAACCTTGACTGCATCTGCTCCCTCGCGCTAAACTGCATCATAAAACCAGCCATTCTAAACGCCAACTCGACTGCATCATCCTGTTTGGAGGGAAAATCATCAAAGCCGCTGAAAACGACCGAACAATCGGTGCTTTCCTCGTCCGGGTAACCGCCAGCTATGCCGATCAGCCACTTTCCCAGCACAGTCTTTTTGAATTTAAACGCGAAGAATATGCGATTTTCAAACTGCTCGTCCCTTATCGCAAAAGCGAATTGTAACTTTGCGGGGGGCTTTCCATCCATCTCCTCACGTCCCGTGAGCCATTCGCACAGCGCTGCCTGTGCTATTTCTATCTGATTATTGTTCATGATTTTGTGCTCCTTAATTAAATATAAATAAGTTGCCCACATTATACCAGAAAAATGCCGGTAAGGCAATGAAACTCTGTTTCCCAAATCTGCAAAAAATAGAGAAGCCTATAAGTCCTATGTATCAACAATAAAATGCATGGATTGTAAGTAATGCTTACTTTCCATGCACCTTTAGGTTACGGGTAGCAAATCACTGCATTCTGCCGCCTGTATGTATCGTTATCCTTTTGGCTCAGCTCGGCCTCTACTTGGGATAATTTCTTCTCCAGCTCCTTTACCTTTTCTTCATCTCCGGCAGCTGCTTTTATCTGCTGTTCCAACTGCTGTTTCTGTTCTTTCAGTTTCTCAATTTCCCTGTCAACCTTATCGGTATTCATTGTACATTTCTCCGCATCACTGCCCTTTTTCGGATCATCATACATCACTTTAGGATTGCCATTTCCATCCTTCCCCATATGATATAACCCGCTTGGTCTGCTGCCGGACTGCTCACTGCTGATATACTCGTCTTTTGGAACCGGAATGCTCTCGCTTTTGTTTCCTGCATCTTGCTCTTTTCCAACTTCCTTTGTCTTATCCTTACCTTCCTGCAACCTTTCCAAATAATCATTGTTGTAATTACTGTTTATTTCCATTGACATTATTTTGTCCTCCTTTTTCTTCACTTTTATACCGAAACGGAAATGCCTGTACTTATACTCTGCTCTGCGGAAACCGTCTCTCCTGTTTTTGTATAGGTTACGGGTTCTTTTACAGCATCTGTCTTTGTTTCAGCAGAAACCACATTGTCCAAACCTGTGTTATCTTTTAACAGCACTTTTCCTTCCTCACTGATCTCCAAGAGACATTCCCGTGTCTCTTTGGCATCAGCCTTCCTGCTCTCTTCAATCCTTTCTTCAATCTTCTTTTCCAGTTTTTCACGTTCATCCCTGCGCTTTTGGATAGCCTCTTCGCGCTGCTCTTTCGCGGTCTTTCGTGCTTCCTCCGCATCCTTCTTCATGCCCTCGTCAGCTTCCGCCTGATATTCCTCCGCCCTGTCAGAGCATTCGACAGCATATCCCATTGCCCTCTCCATTGTTTCCGTATCGCCTTTTCGTCGCGCCTCCTTGTAAACACGCATAGGCGTGTTCATCAGGTTCATATTTGTCCTCGCACCTATGAGTCCCTCCATTGTCTTTGTATGCATAATATCATCCTCCTTGTCACCGTTTTTAGGAGCATAAAGCCCTCATTTCTCTTTTCGACGGTGAAAATGTGGGATATTAGCTTTATGCTTCAAACAGCCGTTTTGATGTCATGTGTGGCATCAGGGAACGGTATTAAAACGGATGTCACAAAAATTCCTTTCTCAGATTCGATATTCAATACTCCATTATAACCATGCACCACATCTCCAACATTCAGCAAGCCGATTCCATGTTCCCGTGGATTCTCTTTATTCGTAAACCCCTCTACATACTTTTCTGCCATATCTACACTGTTTTTTACTTCCAGCAGAAAACATTTCTTTACTGTTTTTGCCTGAATATTGATGAAACGACATTCACCGCTCTGCATCCTGCCGCACGCTTCCAACGCATTATCCAATATATTTCCAAACAATACGCACAGGTCAAACTCATTGATACAGAACCCTTTCGGCATCTGCACATCACATTCCCATTTGATATTTTCCTCTTCCGCCCGTTTCCGCTTCTGGTACAAGAGTGCATCCACTGCCTTGTTCCCTGTCATATCCCCGCCATCCTCCAGACCGCTTCCCTCCATATTTTTCAGATAATCGCCCATCTTCTCCCATTCTTTATTCCGGAACAACGCCGACAAAACAATGACATGGTTTTTCATGTCATGCCGTAATCGTTCCGACTGCCTGTACTGCTCTGTCAGCATTTTATAGACCGCAACCTGCGAATGGTACTGGCTGCTTTTTTCCTGCTCGAAATAAATCCTGTCCATCCCAAACACATAAAACCCTGCCGCAAACATTGACAGTAATGTCATAACCAAAAATTCAGCATAACTGAAAATTTGGTCATAATACAGCCCCATGCTGCCTCCGCTTCTGACCATGATCCCGTGGCTCGCACCCCAATTTGCCACATCAAACACTGCAATAATCATGATTAGAGGAAGCGCCAATATCACATACCACTTTTTACGCTTACCACAAAAAACTGACTCCATATGCCCCGACATCCGGTATACGGCAAATATGACAAAACAACAGCTGATACCACTAATCACTCCTGTTTCCCACTCATTTAATAATGGTTCTGAAACCAATTTTATCGTATGTTGAAATAGCAATACAAAACATGATAAAAAGGATGTAGAAAAAGTTGACACTAATGTCATAAGCGTGATCAGCACAGACACTACCAAAGATTTTTTCTCCCAGCTTTCTCTGAAAAGCAATAACACCAGCCCCATAAATAATATGTGCTCCACCGTTACCGAGAAAATGTGTGGAACAAGAAACCATCTGCTTACAATATTTAACGTCAGCCATCCGACAAAGGAAAAAATCACAAACAGCAGTTCATTTTTCCTAGAAGCCTCCAAATATTTTTTACAGAATTTACCTACCATACATGAATACCCCAGATAGCATGGCGCTACAATCAAAATATCTATATAATCTAAGAGTTGTTTCATAGAATCCCTCCATGTTCCCGCATAACCTTAAGCACCTCTTGGACAAACTGATCATATCTTCTTTTTGCGATCACAATTCTTTCCCCGTTTTCCAAAATCACTTCCTGCCTGTTATACCCGTCCACGTATTTCAGATTTATCAAATAGCTTTTATGGCACCTGAAAAAACCTTTATCCCGCAATTTGTTCTCCAGCTCCCCGATCTGCTCATAATAAGCAAAAATACCTTCCGCCCCATGAACATCAACCACTCTTCCTTTTATCTCAAAATAGTATATATCATCAAGAAATAACTTCGTTTTCTGCCTTTCCCTGCTGACAATGATAAATTCCTCTGAGCGGCTTTCTGTTTTGAGGACGGCTCTTTGCAGCACACTTTTCAATTTCCTGTCATCCACAGGCTTCAGCAGATATTGGAAAGCCTCCACGTCATACGCTTCAAACACATACTCCCTGCTGGAAGATACAAAAATGAGTATCTTATCAGATGCCTTTTCACGGAAAATCTGTGCTGTTTGCATCCCATTCAAATCCCGCATGATAATATCAAGGAAAACAATGTCAAAACTTTCCAATGCCTGCAGCAGTTCCCCGCCACTTCGGAACTGGCGGATAATGCATGGTATTTTCATCTCTTCCAGAATATCTTTAATTTTTCTCGCCATGTTACAGCATTCTATGACTTCATCATCACATACTGCTACCTGCAGCATTTTCATCACCTCTTTTACGGGTATATCGTATGTATCGACACAAATACAGACATAGTTTTGTGAATGTTATGAACGGGCATGTCGGTGTAATGACCGTACAAGCTCATGAGGTTCGCTCCTTTAAATTCAAAGCTGTTCCATCATCTTAATCACATCATAGTACCCTGCTTTTTGCATTATGTGATATATTCCGTCAAGAACCTCCTCTTTTGAATAATGATTCTTTCGCAGGAAATCATCACTTTTCCTCCTTTCAGATTGGTATCTAAGTAATCTATGACCATAGCATACCGTAAAAAACACTTTCATGCCGTTTTGTCCATGAATGGTAGGTTTTTGTCCATAAAAAGAGTTGGCCCGGCGGCCAACTCCAAAAAATCTTTCTGGAGCTCATTCCATAAATGCCACTCCCCCTTGAAATAGAGTGAGTGGCATCCGTCTTTCAGAAAAATAAAATCAATCCCTCATACTATGTTTTTTTCGGATGTCTTATAGGCATCTGTCAGGAATTTTCCATATTCCACATAAGAATATTTTCCTGTTTTAGCATTCAGCCGCAGCCTTGCACAAAGAATTGTCACCTGATATAAAAATGCTTTTTTTCCTGCAGGGATACGAAAGCTGATGGTTTCCGTCTGGCTCTTGCTCCACTGATCTGTCAGGGAAACATTAAACCCAATTTTTGCACCTGCTTTATATACCTCTGCATTTATCTCGAAATTGATTTCCGCAGAGATTCCTACCGTGGTCTGTGTCATGAACCCGCTGGTCAGGCTTTTGGAATAAGTTACTTCAGCTTCCGACAGTGTATTATCAATAAATCCTACTTCCTGTAAATTGGAAGAGTAAAAAACCATAACCTCAGCGTACTCCGTGTCCGTTTTACAAGGAAGGGAATTTACAAATGTATCCACATTCGCCGGCGGCAGAGAATCATAAACCTTAACTTCTGATTTAAGCGGTATAGATCTATCAACTAAACAGCATGCGCCTTTTTCTCTTGCTATTGCCATTGCATAATGTACATCAAGTGCACCCGTATCCTCATATAACACTGACCTTGCGCTTATGTTTAATACAGTCTTTGCCTTCTTCTTCTTGTCCTTATAATCTTTAATCTCCAGATGCCACTCACACGTGACAACTCCGACACCGGCGCAATTATGATTTTGAGGATCATAGTCATATACCAGCATAATGACGCGATTATTTGTGATTTCGTAATGCTCCTTAATTGTACTTTCATTCACATCAGCCAATGCATTTGAAAACGTGGCCTCAAGCGTTGTCTTATCAATTCCCTGTACCGTAGCTGCTGTACATGTCGTAGCAGCTTCCGTAAACATCTCTTTTATGGCTTCTGCGGTAGACATCCGTTTTTTTATTTCCTTTTCAGGTTCCTCGGCATAAGGGAAATCAGGCCTATTCTCCTTTAGGTACCTATAATTATCGCGCTCCTGGACAACAAGCAATTTTGAAGTATACTGTTCTGTTGGTCCTTCCTCCCATGATCCGTTTGCTTCTTTTGTAAACCGCTTATCAATCAGCATACTTAAAGCATCCTTAGCGAATATGTTGTCCACTACTTCATTTGGAAGCTGTTCCGTCCGCAGCTTTCCACCATCCCTATAAACCCCGAAAGTTGTCAGCTCTCCCAGTTTGATTTTTGAAATCACGTCCTCAATGCTTTTCTTCAGTCTTTCACCATGTGTTTCTTCACAGTGAAGACCAAGGTCATTTAACTGCTGCGTCAATGCTTCCGGGTTCAGCGGCGTGGGCGAACATTCATTCAATGTAATAGGAATCCTATCAAGGTGAATCCTTTTACCTTTTCTTGCTTCTGATACAATAAGCGCCATATTTATTTACCTCATTATTATTATGGCACTATGGTATCACATTTAATTATGATTGTCAAAAAAGTTAAAACTTTCTCAGTTTTAGATACCATATCAAACCGAACAATATCGTTTCTTTTTCTTGAGGTATAAATTTCATAGATTCCAAGCTCTTTATTGCCAATTCAAAATACCTGTTCATTTCTTGTTCTGCATACGCTAAAGCACCTGACTTGGAGAACAAATCCCTAATTGCATTTACATCCTCGTAAGTTAAATTTTCGTTTCCATAATACCGGAGAAGATTACTGAAATATTCTTTCTGATTCCGTATATATGCATATAATAAAGTTTGCTTAAACTCTGTGATATCAGATCCAATATTCTTCCCTAAATGATCTTCATCCGCATATATCCCAAGTATGTCATCTTTTATTTGAAATGCGATTCCCAAATTCTCTGCAAAACCTTCTATTTTTTTAATATCTTCATCTGCTCCACCAGCTAAAATCATGCCCAAACATAAAGGGCCTATCACCGTATACCACGCTGTTTTCAAACGATATATTTCCGTAATTGAATCTACTAAATCATCTTCATTTAAAGGGCAATTCTGCTCTTCAAACGGTAAAATCAAATCAATAATTTCGCCCTGGATCGTCTTTATGATTACTTCATTAAAATATTTTAATAAAACTCCAAGGTTATCTGCCCCACGGTATGCTTCTGCCACCTTTTGATTTGCATAACACATTCCAAGACCACCCGCACAAATAGCCATTGAATTAGCCACATCATAAGCATTTCTTTTGATCTCTATCCCTTTCCTTTCCCAGTCATTAATATAATGAACAGGAATCGTTGGCTGATTTCTCCTTAAACTTGCATGATCAATGATATCATCATTGATCAAAATTGCTGTTTGATAGATTTCAAAAGCTAATGCCAAGTCATCACTATATTCTATATCACTTTTCAAAATACTATAGCCAAGATTTACCAACGCCCCACGAATAAATTTCCCATGACAATTCATTCTTGTAAATTCTGATATATTTTCGGCAATACGTTGCTCCAATTGATTACTTATTTTCTGATTAAAATTTTGCATTTTTCCATATAGCCGTTCTCTTGAATTCTTTAAAAAAAGCATAAATGAAAACAACTGATAGCCTTGTAACATTACTTCCAAATCTTTATCTGTATTTACTTGAAACACATAGTTTCCACCACACTCCAGCACTTTTTTGTCATTGTGCAAAATGGAATAGAAATCTTCAATCGTTGCAATTTGGTAAAAAAAATCTGATCCGTTTACTTTATCATTAAACTCTTTACAAGTTGAATCAAATAAAAATGTCGTTTCTTGATAATCCTCTAATGATCCATCATTTCCTTTATCATAAAATATTTTCTTATGCATATGGGCACCTCTCTATTATTGATTACTCCTACTAAAATAAAAGCACCCACTGATTATACCAAGATTCTAATTTTTAAAATAGTCTTGATAAACCTGCCAGCCTATGCTATCATTAGAACATAAAAGGAGCAACCGCCCACAAGAGTGGTTAGCCTCCAAGTTATTGCTTACGAATAAGCCTACCTGTACCGCCAAGTAACAAGGTAGGCTTATTTATTTTCGCTTGTTGCTCCTATCTATGTAGGCAAGCAGTGCAACGAGAAAAGTACCGCCCAAAAACAACAGACTCAATACTTCATACATACCCATCCGCACCACCTCCCTTCTCTTTAGTCGAGTTAGGGAGGCTTTCCACACCTTGTAAACACGATTGCTCCATAACGAATCATAACACACCAACTGATGAATCGCAATAATCCCTTTCATTATCGATTTTTATGCCAAATAAAAAGAGCCTATTAGACACTTTGACAGTCTATGAGAATATCGCATAGGCATTGACAATTAAGCAGATACCAGACGGACCGAACTGCATTTGTCACACATTCCCCACATACACCCTTTCCAAATACCTCCCAGCAATCCCCGCAAGGCGGTACAGCTGCTCCACGTCTGTAGCTTCTCTGTCTTTCATACGGTATCGCGGGAAAAAACGGGTAATATGAAGAGGGATTGCCGAATTTAAGCCGGAAATCCATTTTGCCTGCGCCTCCATCTCCTCAGGGGAATCGTTTTCCCCAGGCACGATCAGCGTAGTCAGTTCCACATGGCAGCTTTCCGCCGCTCTGGTGATAAAGGCCTTGACTGTCTCCAAATCCCCTCCGAGCTTGCTGTAATACTCCTCCCGAAAGCCCTTCAGATCAATGTTCATGGCATCGATCCATGGCAGCAGCTCCTCAAGCACCTTCTGCGAGGCAGTGCCGTTCGTCACAAGGACATTTACCATACCATATTCTCTCACCAGTCTGGCTGTATCACGGACATACTCCCAACCCACCAGAGGTTCATTATAGGTATAAGCTACGCCAATGTTCCCTGCCCTTTTCTGTTCCTTCCAAGTAAGCGCCGTGTCCGCAAGCTGTCTGGGAGAAACATATTCCGTCTCAAGTACTCCCTTGTCCGCCATGGATATCTCATGATTCTGGCAGAAAGGACACCTTAAGTTGCAGCCATAACTCCCCACGGACAGAATCATGCTTCCGGGATGGAAGTCCCGCAGCGGCTTTTTTTCGATGGGATCCAGCGCTATGGATGTGATCAGACCATAATTATCGCAGATGATTTCCCCGCCCTCGTTTTTTCTGGCTCCGCACAGCCCCGTCTGTCCAGGTGCCAGCGCGCAGTTGTGTATACATACCTGACATACTGTTTTCATACAAATCTTCCCTCACAATTTTCCACCTGTGCGGTTGCAATCCAATGACCTGTCTGCATGCCATTTATGGCAATGCAGACAGGGTGTTGGATTAGCAACCCACTTCCAAATGAGCAAAACGCGGATGCGTAAGCAGACGCAGAAGCGCATAAGCGCGGGTTTTGTGAATGTGGAAGTCAGGTTGGATGCTCCGTGGAGCGTCCAACCGCACAGGTGGAAACTTTTAGTGATGCCGTATCACTTCAAAGCGTTCCAGCTCCACACTCTCATGGGCTGCGATTCCCGCCTTCTGCTTCGCTATGGCGATCTGCTGCTCTATCGTATCCACGCCCTCCAGATTCGGCAACAGCAGACCTCGCCTATTCCCCCTTGTCACAATGACTCCGTACCGCTCCACATCCAGTTCTTCAGGGGAGGAAATCTTCTCCCTCTCCCCCAGCACGTCAACACTGATCGTCAGACGTTCCACCTCCCATGCCTCCACGGGGGAGAATCTGGGATCCTCGGAACAGGCGCTGACTGCATTATTCATAATCTCTTCCGCCAGAGATCCACGAACCGCCTGAATCGTACCAATACAACCTCTAAGTTTTCCGTCCTCCTTCAGGGAAACAAACGCACCAGCTCTGCTGTGATACAATTCCTCCGGCAGCCCCTGTGGCATCTTGGGCAGCTCCCCCGTCTCTACATACGCCTCGATGGTGTATCTTGCCAGCCTGACGTATGGATCTTCCTGTTCCCGCAGGGCAAGAAGCCTTAACCGCTCCTTCTCCTCGTACTGCTCCAAGAAATTGCGTGTCCCGTCATCGCCGCAGGGGCGATAGGTGCAGACGCCATACCCCACCCCGAAGGGGCCCTCATAGGAAAGCTGCTCTGCTTCTACGGCAGTCCGGTCAAAGGCGCCTGCCATGATGGTAAAGGAACGATGCCCACACTCCGCGGCCTTCTCACAGAAATCTTCCGAGAATTCCAGCAGTTCCCCGAAAGCCCCCCTGCCCATCACATCCATGATCCGTGCGTCGTAGGCAGGCCCCTCCTCCTGATATCCGTAGGGCCCCTCCTCCTTCAGCTTATGGGACAGATCACCGCTAGCGATCACTACCGTGTTACGTCCAAGGGTCTGCGCTGCCGCCCTGATGCACTGTCCCAGCCGGTAATGAGCCGTCAGGGGGAAGCCGGACAGACCGATTCTTACCAGACGGTATCTTGTCCAGT
>CAMWLG010000075.1 GCA_947175035.1 uncultured Lachnospiraceae bacterium
TTGAAATGTACCGTGTGCAGGAGGAACAGGCAGTAAAGACCTTATCGGAACTTCTGTCTGCCTGCGGTATTTCCATGAGCGAGGATGAAATCAGGCGCACGGATACCGCACAGATGCAGGAGCGGGTTAAGAAAGAGGCAAGTTTATAGGGGGTGCGGCATATGAACTTTACGTTGCATGATGATTATATCGTAATCGTCACGCTGCCCACGGACAGTAAACAGATGCAGATGGGGATACACCAGAAGAACGGCAGCTTTGCCACATGGGAGGTTGCAGACGGAATTTATCAGCAGACACATTATTTTTCAGACAGGGACAGTGCAACCGAAGATCTGTGCAGCCGCACACTGGATGAACTGCGTCTGAAAAAGCAGGTACAGAAAAAAGAACAAGGAAGGGGGAGATAGTATGGCGGAAGAGATACAGGAGGCGGTCCAGATTATCCGTGTCGGCTATGACGGGATAGAGATTGCTATGAAAGTCTGCGGCGGCACTATTGAGGGAATGAAAAAGGCGATTGATTTCCTGATTGCGGTCATGGACCATGAAAAAACTATGGGAAAGACAGACATGCGCAGGCTCCTTATGAAAGGCGGGGACTTGCAGGTGTTCCAGTTCCCTACAGAGGACATGAGGAAAGTCGAGAAGCTGGCGAAAAAATACGGACTTCTTTATTCCGTCCTGCCCGACATCAATAAAAAGGACGGCATGAGCGAGATCATCTTCCACACGGAAGCAGTCCCACGGGTAAACATGATGATACAGAAACTGAAATCCGGCAGGATTTCCACGTTTGACGATTACCTGAAAAACGGGGACGAAAAGGAAATGGATAAAGTGCTTTCTTTTTTGAAAGGGCAGAAAAAGGGAAACGAAAATCTCCACACTGAGGAAGCGGCAAGGGCGGGGGAAGCGCTTGACGGGCTGATTGAGAAGGTCGGCAACTATGCAATGGAGAAAAAGAGCATCAGTGTGGAGGAAGTAAAGGAAAATTTCAGCCTTGAAAACGAACAGGCGGAAAAAGTAGTGGGGCAGCTTGAGCGGATCGGCGTCCTTTCCAAAGAGGAAGGCGGGCAGCACAGAGTCATTATGGATAAGGATATGTTTTTGAGCCGCATGAAAGGATACCGGGAACTTGCGCAGCGTATGCAGGCAGTAGCCGCCGCACAAAACCCTGACCTTACTGACATTACCATTACAAAGAAACTGATAACGGAGGAAAATGACCATGCCATTAAGACAAGGATACCGGGAACATGGGGCGAAAATGCCCAATATGTCTGGATCAATAAGGATAAGGCAATGGAAATCCATGATGGCAAGACAATCCTGACTTTCCTTGACCGTAACAAGGAGTACAAGATTTATTCGGCAGATAACCGTGTGGTCGGAACCATGAAGGGGAAAGACCTGTACGAAGGGCATTATGACAGGGTAAGTGCGGAAGTGCGGAAACGGTATGCGGACATGGAGAAGAAAGCGAAGGAACAGGAGAATATGCGGAAGAAAAAACCTGCACCGAAAAAAGCGCCTGCACCGAAAAAGAGGTAGACGCCTATGGTACAGAACAAGAAAAAAGTGTCCCTGTGGTTCATCGTGGCGGGAGCGCTGCTCAGTGCCTATGCGGGGTATCTCTTAAACGGGGCATGGGAGCCGGGAATAGAAATGAACGCCTTTCTGGAGTCCTTCAACCGTGTGTGCGCTGAACCATTTGCAAATTATTATAACGAAACAACCATAAAAGCGGTAGTGATAGCCTTAATAGTCTATGCTACCGCCCTTTTAATGTACATCACAAGCCAGCGGAACTTCATGCCGGGAAAAGAATTTGGAACGGCGAGGTTTGAATCGCCGCAGATGGCAAACAAGATACTTGCGGATAAGGACGAGAATTTCAACCGCATTTTGAGCCAGAACGTGAAAATGTCACTGAATTTCAGGCGGCTGAAACTCAACGGGAACATTCTGATATGCGGCGGTTCCGGTGCAGGAAAGACCTTTTATGAGGTAAAGCCGAACCTGATGCAGATGCCGCATAACTGTTCCTTTATCTGTACTGATCCCAAAGGGGAAATCCTCAGAAGCTGTGGGGAGATGTTAAGGAATAACGGTTACAGCGTAAAGGTCATAAACCTCTTGGAAATGGAAAAATCGGACTGTTACAATCCCTTTTCCTATATCCGTGAGGAAACAGACGTAGTAAAGCTGATCACGAACCTTATCAGCAATACCACGCCAAAGGGCGCAACTCCCTCCGATCCCTTTTGGGAGAAGGCGGAAGGGCTGTTCTTACAGGCAATCTTCTATTATGTGTGGCTGGAAGAACCGCCTGCAAGGAGGAACTTTGAGACAGTCCTGCAGCTTCTTGGTGAGGCGGAAGTGACGGAACAGAACAAACCGTCAAGGCTGGACGTGCGCATGAAATTCCTTGAGGAAACATCATCGCTCGGCTCGGCGCACCCTGCGGTAAAACAGTACAACAAGTGTATGCGTGGTGCGGGCGATACCGTCCGTTCCATTATTATCAGTGCCAACTCCCGGCTTGCGTTTCTCGAAAACAAGCAGGTATTAAGGCTTTTGTCAAGGGATGACCTTGACCTTGCGGAACTTGGCATCGGCGTGAACGGGGACGGGGAAACAAAAACGGCGCTGTTCTGTGTCATTCCGGATTCTGATAAGTCCTACAACTTCATCATCGGAATGCTTTACACGCAGATTTTTCAGGAACTTTACTATCAGGCAGATTTCAACTGCGGCGGGCGGCTCCCGATCCATGTGACATTCATGCTTGACGAATTTGCAAATGTCGCACTGCCGGATGATTACTGTTCCCTTTTATCAACCATGAGGTCCAGGGAGATTTCCAGTATCATCATTATCCAGAATTTCGCCCAGTTAAAGGCGCTTTTCAAGGATACATGGGAAACGATACCGGGCAACTGCGACACGTTCATTTACCTCGGCGGCAATGAGCAGAGTACGCACAAATATGTCTCGGAACTGCTCGGCAAAGGCACGATTGACAAGAAATCAAGCGGAGAGACAAAGGGCAGGCAGGGAAGTTCCTCACGCAATTATGACGTGCTTGGCAGGGAGCTTTTCACACCGGACGAAGTGCGGAAGCTGGACAACAAGAAGTGCATTATCTTTATCCGTGGCTTTGATCCGATCATGGACAGCAAATTCATACCATTCGGGCATCCGGCATTTGACCAGACCGCCGATGGGAAAGGGAAGCCGTATGTCCATGTTCCGGGAGGCAGAGGGGACGGACAGGGGCAGCCCTTCCAACTGCTGACGCCAAAGGCGCTTTCCTATTATGAGGAACTGAAAAAGAAGGGCGAAAATGTCTACATTGACAAGATAGACTACAAGGACTTTGAACTTCTTACCGATGCTGGCATGAAAAAACGCTTCATCAGCATTGAGGAACAGGAGCAGAAGGAACAGCTTTACAGAGAACAGGACAATGAACTCATGTATGCACAGGAGGACGAACCGGAAAATGAACCGGCGCAGGAAGAGGCGGAACCGGAACAGGAAACGGGTAAAGAGGAAAAACCGGAAGCCGGAGGGCGCAGGCTTGAAGGCGAAGATACCATTATGAACCGTATGGCGCAGTGGAAGTATTCCAAAGAGCAGAAAGACGAGCTGCACAAGATGATTGCGCTCGGTATGCCCACAAAGACCATACTGGCGGTATTTTACCCGGAAACGGATGTCATAAAGATGCGTGAGATCAGAAAGACATTCCAGACTGTGCGGCATTCAGAAAATTAGGGGCGGTCCCCAACGGAAAGGCGGTGGTTAAAGCAGCAACGCATCGGGGAAAGCCCGATTAAACAGTATTCCGGGGGAAACCCCGTTCTGATAGAGCAGCAAAAAACCAATAAAAACAATCAAAAATCAAAATTGAAAAGGAGATCATTATTATGCGTAGAACAGAGAACATTACAGGAACAAAGGCAGCAACAGAGGTAAAGGCAGGACAGGGAAGATTATCAAGGGCGAAAAAGGCATTGACGGCAGCTTGCGGTGCGGCATACTTTGCAGTGAGCGGAGTGCCTATGACAGTGTTTGCAGCAGGCACAGGAACCACGGCGATCACACAGCCCCTCGATAACTTAAAGACACTTGTGATTGCGGTCATCGGTGCGGTGGGTGTCATCATCCTTGCAAAGAATGTCATGGAGTTTGCACAGGCATACCAGCAGCAGGATTCGTCCACAATGAACTCGGCATTAAAGGGCATTGTTGCCGGGGTTATGATGGCGGGTATCTCCACTGTCCTTTCTTTTCTCGGTTTCTAAGAAAAATCAGCAGCGGGGAAGGGCGGGACACTGCCTTTCCCTGAAAAGGAAAGAGGTGAGGATTAATTGGATATTTTCAAGCTAGGGGATAAGATACTGGCTCTTCTGGAAATGGTGTTTGGGTTCTGGAACAATCAGGTGAATCTTGTATTTGCCCTGTTGGGGCAGTCCCCGGTAAATTTTAAGGGCGGAGGTCCGTGGGCACTGGTGGAAAGCGTGGAGCCGATCTTCGTGGCAGTGGGTTCTTCCCTTGTGGTGCTGTTCTTCGTGATCGGGTTCTGCTCGGAGAGTGTGGACGTGCGTGAGGAAATGCGCTTTGAGGTAATCCTGCGTATGCTGATAAGGCTCGGAATCTCGGAATGGCTCGTGGCAAACAATGTCACTATCATGAAGGCATTTTTCAGCACAATCGGGAACCTTGTGAACGCACTGTCGGCGGGCGGCTACACTACGCTTACCATTGACAGCGCACAGGCAGATGTCATAAAGAATCTTGGTTTCGGTGAGGGGCTTATCATGCTGATACTGGCAGCGCTGCTTAGCGTCATTGTCATTATCTGTGGCTTTTTTATGATATACACGGTGTACTTCCGGTTTCTAAAGATCATGGTAATCGTTCCGATTGGCTCCATTGCCTTTTCAACGCTGGCAGGCAACCGGAACGTGGCAAACACGGCAAGTTCTTACGCCAAATATTTCTTATCCGTGGTGTTTGAGGCAGTCACGATGGCGCTTGCGATCATGCTGTGCAATGCCTTCATCAGTGCGGGGCTTCCGTCCTTTACGGGCAGTTACGCAGACTGGGCAAAAACGCTCATTTACCTGTGTGAGATGACCTTTACGATTGCCCTTACCGTGGGAAGCGTAAAAGGTGCGCAGTCGCTTACAAGCAAGGCATTAGGATTATAGGAGGGCTGTATGGAAATAAGACCATTAACGCAGGCAGAACAAAAGTATGCCTATGAACAGAGTATGCAGATACGGGGGCAGACAGGAAGCATTGGCGTCATGCATGGGGGTTATAAGAGTGACAGACAGTTCTATTCAAGATTCTATGACTTAAATGAACGATGGAAAACAGGGGAATTTGAGGAAGGACTGGAAAACTTCCTGAATACCGTGAGTTCTGACAAAGACGGGTTTATGCGAAATCTGGATACGATGCGGGAATATACATCTTGCCATCCGCAGAACGCATTTCCGGGGAAAGAAGGAACAGAGTACGGTTTCCGTGCAGATACAGAAAAGTATGCTTATGTGATGCGCTGTAACCCTGCAAAAGATAATGACAATGTTGAAATCCACTGCTATGTGAAGGAATGGCTGGACCACCATATCAAGGAGGCAGAGAAAGGCATCCGGTTCATTGACAGCAGGTATAGTGAACTTTTCCGTATTGCAGATGGCGAAAAAATAACGATTACGGATACAGGGGGAGAAAAATCAGAGTATGTCTGCCGCTATATTGATGAATACCATACGGAAGTCGGTAATCATCTGTACCACATCTGCCAGTTTGCAGAGATTATGGAGCGGAACGGCTCGGAATATACACCAGTGGAACCGGAACCAGTGCAGACAGAGGAAAAGGAACCGGAACAGGAAGAAAAAACGGAGGGGACACTGGAACTGAAAACCCAGTTTGGGACTACGGAGAATGTAACGCTGACAGTCAACACCTATGTGGACAACAACAGCCTTTATGTAGGAATGACAACACAGGGGGACGGGTTCCCGGAACCTTACGGCGATGTGACTGTAAACCTGCTTACTTCTGTGCCGCCTTACTGTGCCTTTGTGGATACCAACAATATGCCGGAGCTTGAGGACTTCCTTGTGAAAAACGGGATTGCGGAGTTTACCGGATTGATGCAGAAGAGCGGTTATTGTAGTTATCCTCTTTATCTGTTCAGTGGGGAAAAGATGCGTGGACTCTGCCCTGACGGAATGGCAGCATATGAGCAGGTAAACGGACTGGATAAGAAACAGGAGAGGAAAGAAGTGAGCAGGTAAGGAATAAGGAAATTGCCGCAGGCAGAAAGGAGGCAGCTATGGACAGCAGCAATACACAGGATTGTGACAATGACAGACCATACCGTGAAGAGTTTAAGAAGCCGCTGGAGGAAATCAAAGAGGACATTTTCTTCCGGGCAGACAATTTTGAGGGGGAGGCATGGTATGACGATCTCATGCTGTATATGAGGATTGGCGTGTGCCAGCCGGAACCGGAACACATTCCCGAACTGCAAAAGGCGCTGAAAATCATGGGGTATCCTACCCACGTCTCGGAAAACAAGGAAAAGCCATACCTTGTGCCGGGAGATAGCTGCAAGCCTCAGAAAAAGGAAAAAAGCAGATAAGGGACTGATTCAGGAGGTGTAAAGAGATGGTAATTGAAATCAACAAGGATATAGACCGTTATAAGGAATCGGTTGTCATGGGGCTGACGGCAAAGCAGCTTATCTTCTCCGTGGCATCGGTTGCGGCGGGCGGCGGGATCGTGCTGCTGCTGTACCGCTATATCGGTCTTACCCCAAGTGTGTATGTGGCAATCCCGGTTGCCGCCCCGATAGCGCTTGGAGGGTTCTATTCATTCAACGGAATGGGGTTTTATGAGTATATGGGAAGAAAGATGCGTATGCTCTTTGCCAACCGTCCGCTTGCCTATGTGTCTACCGAAGGGGAGGAAACAATCCGTGAGATCCGCATGGAAGAGGAAGCGGGGAAAAAGGCGGATAAGAAGAAAGGCGCAAATAAAGGCAGCGGTAAAAAGAAAAACAGCAAAAAGAATAAGAAAGGCAGGAAATGAGTATGAAAAAGAAAACAGTGAAAGCAGTAGCAGGGATCATCGCAGTTGTAGTGACAGCCGTTATCGGCACAGTCATTTACAGGGCAAAGCATTAAAGAACGCATAAAAAAGGAAAGGAGGCAGGCACATGAAAAAGAAAGCAGTTAAAATCGTGGCTGTTTTGGCAGTCATTGCAGCAGCAGCCAGCGTGATCGTTTACAGGGTAAGACGCTAGGAATAAACAGGGGCAACTATAAATGGAATAACTGACCTTTATTGGTCGGAAAGTTCTGGTATCATGCAGCCGGGACTTTCCGGCTGCAATGCTGAAAACAGCATAGAAAGGAAGGTCAGATTTGGGATTATTCGCAGACGGATTCAAGGAGCTGAAAAAAGCAAGCGAACCGCTTTACAAGGCACCGAAATCCATACAACAGACTATTGAGATCATGAAGGTGGCAGAGAACGGCATTTTTGAAGTGGCAAGGAACCGCTTCTCAAAGTGTTACCGTTTTCAGGACATCAATTATACCACTACAAATGAAACAGAGCAGATTGACATTTTTGAGCGGTACTGCAAGTTTTTAAATTCGCTTGATGTGAGTTTCAAGATCACAATCAACAATAAGAACAAGGATATGGAGCAGGTCAGGGACTATGTGTTCTTACAGCGTAAGGATGACGGCTATGACGGTTTCCGCAGTATTTACAATAATATCATAGAACAGAAGATCCATGAGGGCAGACAGGGGATAGAGCAGGAGCGTTACCTGACCATTACCATTGAGCGCAAGAATTTTGAAGAGGCAAAGGCGCAGTTTGCAACCATTGAGGCATCCGTGCATAAGGCGTTTGGAGAGCTTGGCGCAGAAATTGTCCCGCTGTCCGGCAATGAGAGGATCAAGGTGCTGTATGACTATTACCATTTGGGGGACGAAAACAGCTTTGACTTTGACATAAGGGAAGCGAAAAAGGTAGGTGCGGACTTCCGCAATGACCTGTGCAACGGCATGATGCAGTTTTACCCTGATTATTTCAAGGACGAAAAGAAATTCTGCCGTGCATTGTTCATCAAGAAATACCCGTCCAGCCTTTCAGACCGTTTCCTGAATGAGATAACAAGCCTTCCGGTACATTCAATCACAAGCATTGATGTTGTGCCTATCCCAAAGGATATGACAACGAAGGTGCTGCAGAAGAAATACCTCGGTATTGAATCTGACATCATCAAGCAGCAGCGTGTGAGGAACAAGAACAATGACTTCTCATCGGAAATTTCATACAACAAGCGGATTGAGAAGAAAGAGATTGAGGAAATCATGGACGATGTAAGGGAAAATGACCAGTGCCTTTATTATGTGTCCGTAACGATTATCCTTATGGCAGACACGAAAGAGGAACTTGACAGCATGACGGAGACTGTGGAAACCATAGGAAAGCGCAACTCCGTCACGATAGAGGAACACTATCTGAAGCAGAGGGAGTCCTTAAATACCGCATTGCCGATTGGGGTAAGACAGGTGGAAACCATGCGTACCATGCTGACACAAAGCCTTGCGGTGCTTATGCCTTTCAATGTGCAGGAACTGAACGACAAACAGGGCTGTTATTACGGTATCAATCAGGTGTCAAAGAATATCAATATCGGGAACCGCAAAAAGCTGATCAACGGCAACGGTTTTGTGTTCGGTGTTCCCGGTTCGGGCAAGTCGTTCTTCTGTAAAATGGAAATGGGCAACGTGTTCTTGTCCGGCAATGATGAGATTATCGTCATTGATCCGATGAATGAATACTTTGACATTGCGGAAACTTACGGCGGAACAGTGGTAAATATGTCAACCTATACGGATAACTATGTCAATCCGCTTGATATGGACGTATGGAGTCTTGACCTTAACGACAGCAAAGGCATGATAAGGGAAAAAGGCGAATTTATGCTCGGACTGTGTGAACAGTGTATGGGGGAAAGCCTTAATTCAAGGCAGAAGTCCATTATTGACCGCTGTGTGCGCAAGCTCTACATTGAGATTGCAAGGAACAGGGAAAAATATGTGCCGATCATGTCCGATTTCTATGAGATACTGATGAACCAGCCGGAGGACGAGGCAAAAGATATAGCGTTGTCGCTGGAACTGTTTGTCAACGGCTCTTTGAATATCTTCAATCACCAGACGAATGTAGATGTGGATAACCGCTTTACGGTGTACGGAATCCGTGACTTGGGTACGGAACTTTCGCCTATCACAATGCTTGTAATGATGGAGAGCATACAGAACCGTATCATTGCAAACGGCAAGAGGGGCATTGCAACATGGCTCTACATTGACGAGTTCCATGTGCTGTTAAATTCGGAGTATTCCGCTAAGTATTTACAGCAGTTATGGAAGAAAGTGAGAAAACAGGGCGGTTTGTGTACCGGGATCACGCAGAATGTCGTTGACCTGCTGCAAAATTACACGGCGACAACCATGCTTGCCAACTCGGAGTTTGTGGCACTCTTGAAACAGGCGAACACGGATAGTTCACGCATGGCAGAGGTAATCGGCGTTTCAGAAGCGCAGCTTCGGTTTGTAACCAACTCGTCAAGCGGTATGGGACTTATGAAGTGCGGAAACGTGGTAATCCCCTTTGACAATACCATTGAGAAGGGGACAGACCTCTACAATCTGTATAATACCAATATCCATGAGAAGATTGCAATGGAGAAGAAAAAGAAGGGTGAGCAGTAACAGATAGTCACACTTTGACAATACAGGGTTAAGGACAGGGCTTGCGGCTCTGTCCTTGCAGATTGGAGGCTGTTATGAATATTACGGATATGATTCTTGTGACGGAAAACCACAAGGGGAGCGAGACAAATTCACTTATGGATTTGCTTGATTTCATTGATTTTACAGAGAAAGAGAGCTGGCTGTCATTGAAAGAACTTGCGGAGGATATGGCAACGCTTGGATTAACGTGCGGGGGAAAAGAAAAGTGGATGGAAAGCTGTTTTGCGGAGAACACAACGCTTTTTGCAAGGTACTGTGCCGATGAAAAGCAACTGGAAGCATTTTTGCAGGGAGGCTATAACAGGGATAAGGAATGGAAATTTGATGAACAGAGATGTTCCGAAAATTGTCTTGACTTCCTGAAAGAGTTGGGCATCAGCACGGATAAAAGGTCAGGGCAGGAGTGTGGAACGCCTGGGCAGATGAAGGAACTGGACGAACACCATTCCCGTCTGCAAAAACAGTTCAATCTTTTCTATACGCTGTCCCAGAATGAACTTGCAACTGGCTGTGTCAGAAGTGAAGCGACAAAGGCAATGTATGAAGAATTTGGAACAGGCAGGCGGGAAGTATTCCAGAAAAACCTTGAGAGCGGAAAGTACGATTCGGGTTTTGCTCATGAGGAAAAGCAGCAGAGGGCAAGGTAATGTGACAGCATTTGCGGCATCTAAGCCATATGGTTTAGGTGCTGTTTTTTGCGGAAAATGGAGGTGAGGCAGCTTGAACATCAAGAAAGTGGATGACAAGCCAATGGTGATCCACACAAAGGAAAAGCCTAAAGTCCATGTAAAGGGAACGCCTGAAACAAAAATCAAGGGCAGGAATATCCTTACCGTGCAGCACGGTCCGAAGATTGCCGGAAGCGTGGCAGAGAAAAGCGTGGCGGCAGACGGGAAGATAAAGTTAAAAAGGAGTTCCGTCCATGTTACGGATAAAAGGAAAACAGAGCGGGCAAGAACGGCGGCTGACGGCATGGAGTACAGGGGCAGGAACGGCGGCGGAACTGTACAGGACAGAAAAGGGAACGAAACCACACAAGGCAGAAGCGGCGCAACCGTACAAGGCAGAAACGGCGCAACTGAACAGGACAGAAGTGGCGGCGGCACTACACATGGCAGAAATGAGGGCAGAACCGCACAAGGCAGATATGCGGACAGGAACACGCAGGGCAGACAGGGGAAAGAACAGGAAGTGCGGCAGTCCGTGAACAAAGAAAACCGCATGTATGCCCAGTACCGTATAGCGAAAGCGGAAAAAGAGGCGGCAATCAAAAAGAAGTCCGCCCTTCCTTCCGGCATTGCTTCAGTGGCGGCTAGGACTGCATTAGATGAAATGGAAGGCGGTAACGAAGTCCATGATGCATATATGACGGCTTACACGCTGGCAAAGCCTGTCACAAATGCCGTCGATGCGGGCAGGAACCTTTACCGTTCACAAGCGGCAAAAGCAAAACAGGATAAACTCAAGAAAAAACAGGCAAGAAGCCGTATCAAGGAAAAGGCGGTAAAGGAAAGTGCGGTAAAGACAGCAAGGAAAACCGCACAGGCGGCGGCAAAGGAAACTGCCAAAGAGACAGGGAAGAAAGTAGCGAAAGAAACATCAAAAGCTGCGGCAAAAACGGCAGCAGCCACGGCAGGGACAGGGGCAGGCGGCGTACTTGCCGGAATTGCGGCGGGCGAAGCCGTAGGGATCGCAATGGATAAGCGTGAACTGAAAAATTCCACAAGGAACCGCATGATAAAGCTGTTTGTGGCAAAGCTGCGGCAGGAAGATAATCAGGACAGTATCGGCAAGGCATTAAAGGACATTGTGCTGATGCGCTTTTCCCTGATGGCAAAGTATACCGTGCGGTATGTGGGGCTGTTCCTGCTTGCGCTGTTTGCGGTGGTGGCACTCATTGCACTCCCGGTAATTGCGATCATAGCAGTTATCTATAATTCGCCGTTTGCGATATTCTTCCCGTCCATATCGTCGGGGGAGACGACGCAGGAAGTCCTATCGGCGTATGTGTCGGAATTTAACGCTGATGTCAATGCGGAACTTCGGAACCATGCCGGGTATGACACAAGCGAAAAAATCTATGTCAATTTTGAAGGTTCCGGCACACCGGACAATTTCTGCGACATACTCATGGTCTACATGGTAAAGTACGGGGACGGCGACACGGCAACGGATATGACGGATAAGGCAAAGCAGAATTTAAAAGCCGTCTTTGACGATATGTGCAGCTACACCATTACCAGCAGGACAGACACGGAAACCGATGATGAGGGCAACACGACAACCACGACGGTCAAAGAGGTCAATGTAAGGCTGAAAACGTGCTATGAAATGATTTCCGTCTATGGGTTCAATGCGGAAGAACAGGAAATGCTTGCCGAACTGATGAAGCCGGAATATCTTGCAATGCTCGGCTACACTGGCGGGGGCGGCGATCCGGGGGAAGCGATTTCGCCTGAACAGTATCAGGCAATCGTGGACGCAATTTCTGATGAAAACGGAAGGAAGGTCGTGGCGTTTGCACTGTCAAAGGTAGGATACCCGTACAGTCAGGCATACCGTGACAGCGGGAACTATTACGATTGCAGCTCCCTAGCCTACTATGCATGGCGCAGTGCGGGGGTAAGCATCATGTATGAGGGTTCCAATACGGCGGCAAGTGAGGGAAAGCTCTGCTATGACAACAACCTGCTTGTGAACTATGACGAGATGCAGCCGGGGGACCTGATATTTTACAGTTATGACAGAAACGGGCGCTTTATGAACATTACGCATGTGGCAATCTATGTGGGCAATGGAAAAGTAGTTGAGGCGGCAAATGCACGGCTTGGGGTAGTATACAGACCAGTGCAGGGGCGTTCTTCCATTGTATTCATAGGCAGACCTAGATAGGCGGTGCGCATGGGAAAGAAGAAAGAAAAAGAAAACCTTGAGGCACAGCTTACAGAGTCTTTTGAGCATTGGGAACACTTAAAAGAGCATGGCGGCAGTGATCCGTCTTATGCGGACGGTACGAACATGAACCTTGTAAGGAACCATATCATGTATTATAAAAACAGGATGGTGGAGGAGTACGGCAGGGATTATGAAAAATACCCGGAAATTTTCTACCGGGAAGTGCCGCCGAAAGTACATGATGATTATATGGCAAGGGCAGGGGAGATAAGGGACGGTGCGGCGCAAGCATTGGAATATTATATTTCCGATCCGAACTTTTTCTACCTCCTTGCAAACAAGGATATGCTGACAGAGAAAGAGGCAAAGCAGATAAGCCTTTATAACGTGCTTGGGTATGCTTCCGGGCTTGCAAGAGCCATAAAAAACGGGGATCTTATCACAATGCGCCGTCATGCAAACAGACCGGAGGGGTATCTGGAGTCCTTTGCCCAGTGTGCAACACAGATGATGAAAATAATAAATGAAAAGAAAAAAGAGCCGGATCAGGTGCAGGGAAACGGGCAGCTTTCTTTGTTCCAGTTTGGTATGGAGATAGGGCA
The DNA here is from genome assembly GCA_947175035.1 of uncultured Lachnospiraceae bacterium. GTDB lineage: Bacteria > Bacillota > Clostridia > Lachnospirales > Lachnospiraceae > Acetatifactor. The sequence continues at coordinate 13,370 of CAMWLG010000075.1, forward strand.
ATGCCGATAAGCGGGCTGCCCTTTTATGCGGATAAAGGAGGAAGCATGAAATTAGAAGATATGATCTTGGTGGTGGAAAACCGGAAAGGAACGGAAACCAATTTTTTAATGGATCTGACGGATTATATGGGAGAGGTATTAGGGCTGTGGGGTGATGGTTATGTGGTGGAGAATATTGCCGGAAGCATAAACGAACTGTACGGAACAAAAAAGGAAAAGGCGGACTGGAATGATCTGTATATTGCGGCAAACAAGAGTATCCACGCATCATTTTGTAGGAGTGAATCGCAGTTAAGGGGGTTTCTTACAGGACATTTTAATGACGGTGAATGGTCATTTGATATGGAACGCTGTTCTAAGGACTGTCTTGATGTACTGCGGATATACAACATGAAGCCGGACGGACAGCCCCAGTTCCCATATCTGCATTATGAACGTGTGGAGCATACTTTCCATGCCGGGGAGGTGCTGCATAACATGAATGGGAACGATTACCGTGTGCTTGCGGCATTAAGCCCGAAAAATCTGCTGTTAATGAGCCTGACTGACAGCCAGCTCATAGTAGGGAGGGGCGTAAACCTTTACGAGAGATACCCCAAAGGGGAACGTCCCGACGATGAAAGTGTGGTTACAGGCATAGAGTGGGATCACGGCGTTTATCTTGGGAATGACATTACAAGGATTGACTTTGACATTCTGAAACAGGAATACGGGGAGCCTGACAGGGCAGAGAATGTTTCGGACGTGCGGGATATGGTACGGAGGAATTTCTGGATGCAGAAGAACGTGGAGCAGAAAGAGGGACTGCCGGAGAGGGTAAGAAACGCTGCAAGGGACGGTCTGGAAGATACTTTTGGGACAAGTGAGCCGGATGTATTCGACAAGATGCTTGAAAATGGACTGTATGATGGAATGTACCATGCGAAGGAAGAAAAGAGACAAATATCAGGACAATCACGTTAAAAAAGGGGGAAAATCATATGGAAAGAGTGACAGGAAAAGAAACGGTTAAGAACATGGAGCATCTGGTAAAGCTGCTGCATAAGGAGTGGGAACGCTCCGGCAGGACAAAGGCAGAAGTGTCCATAGACATTGCGGACAAAAGAGCAACGGAAACAAGGCTTGCGGGGGAGATACAGGCAAGGCAGGGACAGCTTGAGACAGAGGGAATGGATTTTAAGGAGTGCATGGAGCTTTCCAAAGAGAATTTCGTACTCCTGCGCCTTGCAAGGAAGATAAAGAAAGCAGCGGACAAGGCAGAGCGCCGGGGAAATGCCATTTCCTTTACCGTGGAAATGGATAAGGAAGAATATAAGCTGTTTTCCACGCTGCTCAAGGTACAGGAGGCATAGGGCATATTGGGAAAGAAATATAACATCATTTATGCCGATCCGCCGTGGCAGTATAAAGTGTATTCCAAAAAGGGGGAAGGGAGAAGCGCAGAAAACCATTATCATACAATGAACATTGAGGATATAAGGTCATTGCCTGTTGAAAGAATAGCCGATGACGACTGTATCCTTTTTTTATGGATTACTTTCCCCTGCCTGCTGGAAGGAATCTCTGTCATGCAGGACTGGGGTTTTACCTATAAGACCTGCGGGTTCAACTGGGTAAAACGGAATAAAAGGGCTGATACGTTCTTTATGGGACTGGGCTTCTGGACACGCTCCAATTCGGAAATCTGTATTCTTGGGACAAAGGGCAGACCAAAGAGGGTATCGAAAGCCGTCCCGCAGGTGTGCGATGCACGGATCATGGAACACAGCAGGAAGCCGGACGAGATACGGGAGCGGATAGTGGAACTGTGCGGGGACCTGCCACGGATAGAACTGTTTGCAAGGCAGAGATTTGAAGGATGGGACTGTCTTGGGGACGAGATAGACGGCAGGGACATAAGGGAAGCAATATTGGAGGTATGACGAATGAGCGCAGATACAAAAACATCAAAGCTGTATGATGCTGCCATAGACGAAGTGACCGCAAACGGGCAGGCATGGAAAAGCATATGCAGGCTTACGGGGCAGCTCTACCGCTATGAGTTTGACAATATCCTCATGGTCTACAAGCAAAGACCGAGAGCAACGCTGATTGCGGATTTCGACACATGGAAAATGGTAGGGCGGTATGTAAGGCGTGGCAGCAAGGGCATCGCAATCTTCCCGTCAAGAGCCTTAAAGCCGGGTATGCGGTATGTTTTCGACATATCCGATACCGGGGGCAGGGAAAGCCGCCTGACATGGGAGTTTGACAGGAATACTATAAAAGAGTATGCGGCATGGTTAAGGGAAAAAGAGGGCGCTGCCCTGCCCGAAGGAAAAGAATCTGATAAATCTTTCTTAAAAGACTTTACAGAAAGGCAGATCGGAGTCATAATGGACTCAGAATTTGGTGAACGCATTACCGAGTTCGTGAATCTGGTTGGAAACAAGCAGATAACAGAAAATAGCAGAGCGCAAGAGATTACGGCAGAGGAAGCGTTAAAAAGAAGCGTCATGTATGCGGTATTTACAAGATGCGGCTTTGACCTTCCCACTGAAAAACAGGATTTCTCCTTTATTACCGCATTTACAACAGAGGAGGAAGTCTACCGTTTAGGATCTCTGCTCAGCGATATATCCTGTGAAGTGCTGAGAGGCATTGCAAATGATTTAAAGCAGATGGAAGAAAGGAGTATTGCAAATGGCAGAGATAACATTGACGTATCACGAGGGAACGGACGGGATGCTGTACCCGGATCTTTCGGCACCGGAGGAAACGGTGAGCATGACGAACTTAGGGAAGTTCGCAGTGAGGGCGATGGAGTACCTGAAAGAGAACCACAACAGCAGATACCGGACATTGCAGAGGTTCGGGAAACTGGCGGAGAAGATGCAGGAAGTGGAGAACGAAGCGAACCGGATGATGGACGAGCTGGAGAGCAGCTATCTGAAGAACAACCCGCCGAAGGACAAAAACTCGACAATGGAGATGTGGCAGCTACGGCAGCAGGCGAGGATGCAGGCAGAGGAAATCGTGATGAACGAAGTAGTGATGAAGTTCCATTAGAGGGAAACGGACAGCAGACAGAGGACAGTGAACAGCAGAATATAAGGCAGGCAGAACTTGACCGGGAAATCGAGCAGGAACTGAACGAGATCAATTCTTTAGGGAGTTCTGATACACAGAAAGGAAGCTATGAACAGGCTTCCTTTTTGATTGCCGCAAACGGGGATATGGAGATTCCGAAAGAATATTCCTACCAGAAGCCGGAACAGGTGCTTACCGTGCCGCATGAGTATATAACGCAGGGGCTTATGCGGGGCAGCGGGTATGATGAGGGGAAAAGGCGCATTTATGAAATCTTTCAGAATATTTCCGATCCGGGTGAGCGTGTAAAGGCAATCCGCAATGAATACAGACAGACGGGCGCAGGCTGGCAACTGGAAGGGGACGGACTGCACGGATATGACGCATTTAACACAAAAGGAATCCGTTTCCAGTGGCGTGAGGGAGGGACGGAAAAAGAGGGCTATGTGAACTGGCAAGCCATAGAGCGTGAACTGGGTGCATTGATCATGACAGGGGAATACTATACCCCGGCAAAGACTTTTGATCCTGACAATGTATCGGCGGCAGCATGGCAGGAGCCTATGGATCAGTTTTTTCAGGACAGCTTTTCAATCCCGCACCCGAACATGATGCTTTATGAGGTGTTCACAAAAGAACTGCCAATGAGCGACAAAGCGCAGTTTATTGAAAGGATTCTTAGTAAAAACCCTTATGGTCCCGCAATACAAAAGCATTTTAAAAACAGTTTCGGCAGTTGCACCATTGAGCAGTCATATGAGGGCATTTCCATTGAATATTATGATGAGAATGGCACGAAGTGGAAAACGGAGCTTGACTGGTGGGACTGTGCGGCTTATGTGGAGAGCATGATAGCCGATGGCGTATACAAGCCATATGCGCCTTATTCTGAAATTGACCGTGTAATGGAACAACGTCCGGCAGTATCGTGGATACAGATTTTAAAAGAAGATACGGACAAATATCTTTCGGAGGATGCAGGACGGCACCAGCAGAACCGTCTGGACGCCATACAGGAAGCCCTTAAAGTGAAAGGCTTGCAGGAGAAGCTGGAAGTGACATGGGACGATGCCTATGATGAAGTCATTGCCAGCGATGGGGAAACGGTATGGCATGGCAGGCAGTTCTATGACTACCTGTTTAAAGAAGTGCTTGTACCTGACGGAAAAGATGAATGGGTTCCTTTCCAGGTGCAGACACAGCTTGAGCATGACAGGCATTCAAGCCGCAACCCGGACAAGACGGAATTTATCTACCGGAAAAACCCTGATACGGTGGAGCTTACCGCCGAAGAGAGGGAAAAACAGGAAGAACCCCTGTGGCTGGAACCGTTAAAGGCATATTTCAATGAGGAAATCCAGTATATTTCC
>CAMWLG010000076.1 GCA_947175035.1 uncultured Lachnospiraceae bacterium
TCAGGTAAGTGACGCAGGATTCCATGACCGAATCCTCCACCTTGCCGAAAAGCAGACGGAGCATCCCTTTATTTCCAGCCAATACCAGCACCGCAATCATCAGAGAAAAGACCGCCCCAAACATCAGGAGCTGACTGGCAGACCTTCCGGCATTCTCGGAATCTTTCCTGCCAATATATTGGCTGATCACCACCGCTCCTCCGGATGCCAACGCCGTGAACAAATAGATAAAGATCGTGTTAAACTGATTGACCAGTGAGACACCTGACACCGCCGCTTCCCCTGCGTAACTGACAACGAGCGTATCCGCAATCCCCACAAGCATTACCAAAAGCTGCTCTAAAAACAACGGAATAATCATCTTCTGCAGGTCTTTTCCTGAAAACGGCATCTGCTTTTCTTCCATGCCCTCACCTCCCGAGCACCTACTCTATAATGCCATTTTCCTTTAACCATGCGGATACATCTTCCGGCAGACTATTTCCTCCGGAGTAATGTACCGATAATGCCTCCCCCATCGCTGCATCCGGAGCCAGCTTTGAAATTGCTGTCAAGCTCTGTCCAAACCGCCCGCCGCCATGGGAGCAGAAGGGAATAATCGTCTTTCCGGAAAAATCATATTCCTCCAAAAAAGAAGCAATCGGCATGGGTATGGATGCCCACCAATTCGGATATCCCAAGAGTATGGTGTCATACTCTTCCATATCCTCCACATGGTTTGCAAGTTCCGGGCGCGCCTGCTCATTCTGGTCTCTCTGCGCCTCATCCAACACCGTGTTATAATCGTCGGAATAAGGATTGACAAGTTCTATTTCGAACAAATCCGCCCCTGTCTGGGACTGGATTTCTTCTGCGATTCCCTTTGTATTGCCGCCCCATGAGAAAAATACGATCAGGACTTTTCCTCCGCTGCTTGATGCATTCTGTGTTCCGGCACTCATGACGCTCGCACTGCCGCCTGCGATACCACGGACAAGGCGGATACCGATATTAAAGCTGCCTTTATCCTCCGCCAGCGTTGCACGATAGGCACTGCGCATATTCTTGGCAAAGTCATTCCAGCCTCCGCCGCGGTACACCCGCAATGTCCCTGTTTCTGCTCCAATCGGGTCTGTTACAGCCTCCGTGCCATACTCCCCATAATAGTCCCATACCCATTCGCCCACATTTCCATGCATATTGTAAAGTCCCCATGCATTAGACGAAAAGCTGTCCACGTCAACGGTTGTCTGACGGTACTGCCCCGGTTTCGTGGTCAGGTTTCCCTGAGAAAAATAATTGTTCTCAATCTCATAAGGATAATGTCCGTAATAATTCGCCTCCTCCGCACTGATGGAAGTTTCCGTATGAAAAGGCGTTACCGTACCTGCCCGACAGGCATACTCCCATTCCGCTTCCGTAGGCAGACGGTAGCCGTCTGCACCCCTGTTCCAGACAATCGTCTGCCCGTCTATCGTATAGGCTGGCATAAAGCCTTCTTTCTCACTTCGGGCATTGCAGTAGCGGATGGCATCCAGCCATGTGATGTTCTCCACCGGAAGATCATCCCCGGAAAAATTGGACGGATTCTCCCCCATGATTTCCTGATACTCCGCCTGAGTCAGTTCATAAATACCCATGTAAAAATCACTGACCGTTACCATATGCTGCGTTTCATCTTCCGAACGCCAAGCCTCATCTTCCGGACTGCCCATCTGAAAAGTCCCGCCCGGAATCAACACAAAATTCTCTGCCATATTTTCCAATGTTTTTGCCGCTTTATTATCAGCATCTGCCGCATCGGCATTCTGGACATTTCCAATATTCTCTATGTTCCCTGTTCCTTCCGACTTCTGATCCGTCTGCGCAGTCATATCCTTCTCCATATCTGTTCTCCCACACGCACATAGCATCAATAGAACGACTGTCAAAATAACAAATACCGCTTTTCTAACACCGCTTTTTTGTCCTGTGAAAACACTAATTTTTCCCATCGTGGGGCTCCTTTCCTTTTCCAGAGTTTTTTGATGCGGAAATCCTTCCGATCCCTTTCGACATATAATAGGCAGCCACAATCCAAAATCCCATCATTGCAATATGCTCTGCAAATACAGCTGCTGCACTCTGCTCAAAATCAAAAAATACAAACTGAGCTCTGAGGAACATATAAGAAATAATATTTTTTCTGCCAAAGAAATACAGCCCATACACGGCAATCAACACTGCCATCCCCCGTAAAATCCATATGACAACAGGCGGCTGTTCCCTGCCTCCTGTCAGTTTCCGGCACCTTCCCAGAATCATGCCCCAGTGAAGCCCCAAATGCACACTCATCAGCACAAAGCCCCAATAGGAAGCCGCCAGATGCATCGTCCTTGCTGTTGCCATTGGGCCGTGGATGGAAAGCATTGCAAAGACATGCCGCGACATCACGATCCCGCTGAATCCCAGACACAGCATTGTAATGAGGACACCAAAATTAACAATCGTCTGTACGATCCGCAACAGCCTGTATTTTCCTTTGAACAGATTTCCATACCATCTAATATTGAGGATGTTGTGCACGAGAAACAACACAAGCATTCCGGCACCAAACCACTCATGAAGCTCCTGCCCGGTAATCTGGTATGCCATCAGCAGAAGAAGCAGTACCGTCATCAATAAGTCAATTCCTATTTTTATTTTTGTCCGCATCGGGCACTGCCTCCCTTCCAAAACAGAAATCATTTCTTGTTACCAGATTATTATTAAAAATCCAATCCAAGGCTGTTTACCCATTCCATGACCGTATCCTGTGAATCACCGCCATTCAGACGCTTTCCTGTAAGCCAGTTCGCACCATCCGTCAGCTGCTCCAGATTCGTCGCACTGGAACCTATGCCGCTGCCGCCGGAAGTACAGAAAGGAACGACAGTCTTACCGGAAAAATCATAACCTTCCACGAAAGTGCTGACAATCCTCGGCGCTTCTCCCCACCAGATGGGATAGCCGATGAACACAATGTCGTACTGCTCCATATTCTCCACAGAACCTGAAATTCCAGGACGGGCATTTGGATCATTCATTTCAATGGTGGTACGGCTGTTGTTGTCATGGTAATTCAAATCTGCATCCGTATACGGTTCTTCCGGAACGATTTCATAAATATCCGCGCTCAGGCCATTTGCAATATGCTCTGCCACGCCTTTTGTCGTATTGGTAGCGGAAAAATAAACTACCAGTACCTTGGTTCCCTGCGCCTCGGATGCTTCTGTCCCCTCTGGCTGACTCTCGGGAGCACTTACGCTTTCTGTATTACCTGTGCTGCTGTTTTCTGGCATCGTGTTACTGTCTGTCTGTTTTTCCACGAAATTTCCTCCCGTAGAAGGCTGCCCTGCCCCGCTTCCAGAATTGCCACATGCCGCAAGGCTCAGGATCATAAACATACAAAGTAAGATAGCTGTCATTTTCTTCATCATAAATTCCTCCATTCTTTTTATTATTGTGCTTTCAGTTTACTGACCATATAATCGATTTCATCAAGGGATTGCTGCTTTTGGTGTATTTCATCCAGCAGCTTATATCGGTATTTTCTCAACATCCGTATCTGTACCTCCTTATCATCACACCTGACAATTTCCTCAATTTGTTGTTTGCTGATTCCAGCTTTGAAAAGCGCATGAATATCCGGCTGCATAAGAAAACATCCCCTTCCTGAAACAAAAAATGTAAGTACAGTTTCCGAAGCTGTCTGCTCCGTTCCTGCACTTACATTATATTTGCATGCCTGACATATATCAAATACTTAGTTTTTATGGGTTATCTATGCCTAAAAGGCATTATCCAAAAAGTTTTTTGCATATTCAATCATTTTTGTCGCCGCCAAACTAAAGGGCTGCTCACGCTTCCACGCCAAAACGCTCGTTGCCGTAAGACTCGGGTACAGCGGCCTACTGGCAATTTTTGAGGAATCCCAGAACGGAACCGCCCCTTCTATGACCAGCGAATATGCCAACCCCTGACTTACCATGACTGCACTGTTGGTACTCAGATTGCTGGTAAACAGGACATTCAGATTTTTATAATAATCTCCAAACCAGCTTGCCAGTTCGCTCTGTACCTGCATACGCCGCGGAAGGATCAAAGGCAGCTTGGCCAGATCGTCCGCTGTGACAGCTTCCTTTTCTGCAAGCGGATCGTCCGGCAGCATCAATACCACCCATTTTTCTTTCATATTCAACCGGATAAAATCATACTTTCCCATCTCTATCGGCTCTAAGAGCAGTCCGAGATCAAGCAACCCTTTATCCATCTGTTCCTTTACCAGATCCGCAGTTGCCGTGAATATATCAAAGGTTACAAGGGGATATTTCTGGCGAAAGCTCTGAATCAGCTTTGAAAGCAGTTGCACGGAAGCGATTTCGCCACAGCCGATGGTTATTCTTCCCTCCACCTGTTCTTCCTGCTCCACCAGCTCTTTTTCCGTCTTATCAACGAGCTGCAAAATTTCTTCCGCGCGACGGCGCAGCAGGATGCCTTCATTCGTCAAACGAATCTTCCTCGTCCCTCTGTCAAAAAGCTTCACACCCGTTTCCTCCTCCAGCTGTGCAAGCTGACGGGAAAGTGTGGGCTGTGTGATGTGCAAAACCTCTGCGGCTTTTGTAATGCTTTCTTCCCGGACTACAGTCAAAAAATAGCGGAGAACTCTGATTTCCATATGTAAACTCCTTTCGGCTTTACTCATGCATAGTTGTTAATTATCCAAATATCTCCTCAAAACTCATTTCCGATGGTGCATTCTCTACCGCCTCAAAAAATTTCTTGGTAATTTCCTTATAACTTTTCTCATCCACCTGCACCAACCCTAATTCATCATTTAAAGCAACCCAATAGGTGCCTTGCCAACTTCCATCATCCGGATGCACATAGTCATAATCTTCTAAAAAATATGCTATACACTCAGTCTCTCCGTTTTCATCCACCACATCATATTCCCATATGTCCTTATTTGCCAGACAAGGATTATGATAGCACAACTGTCCTGCTCCCAGAAGATCATAATAAGGCATCCTAGGATTAGCAATGATAAATTCTACCACATCTTCCTCCGGCAGATATTTCAAAATATGCAGTCCGCCCCCATACATAATATCCATGACAAGCTCCGGCATTCCATCTCCGTCAAAATCCATATAGTAAAAGTGAGTGCTTTTAATCAAGTCCGCCAGATATTCCTCATCCGTTGTCTCCGTAACATAATCACAAAAATACTTTTTCAGATAAATCTCCTCCGACTTCAATCCCCTGACCGGAATCTGATTGCTGACAACCTTATAATAAGCATCCTTGTACTGTTTATCTGTCTGGACATCATATTTTATTGTATCAATGGGTGACTCTTTGACAGTATAATCGATCTGTATGCTCCTATCATGAATGTCCTTGGCAGGATCCTTCAAAATTTCCTCCAAAGTCCACCTTCTTTCGCTTCCGTCCTCATAATAAATGATAAATGCCTGTTTTAAACCGTCGTCTTCCCATTGAATCTCCTTGTAAGTCGCCGTTTCCTGCCATGTAAGCCGCTTTATCAGCTTGCTGCTTTCATCCAATACCCACAAATTCCCTTCAGGCTCATAACCACTCCAAACTTCCCGCCCATAACTCAGTTGATATTTTTTCCCAGCCCCTTTGCTTTGAATCGTTTTCACCCAGAACTGTTCCTGATTATAAAAAGTCCAGAAAAGATTGTCGTACATCATAGCATAACGATCCACATAATAGGGGTATTCTTCAATATCATACTCATAATCCATGAAGATTTTCTCTTCCCCGCTATCTTCTTTTTCCATACGCACCAAAAAACCGTTTCCGCTCTCCGGGCGCACAGCATGGAAGGTTCGCACCAATTTATAATCCAGTTCACCCGACCATTGATAAACATTGCTCGAAACTTCCCCGACTGTATCTTTTACGACCTTAAGCCTGCGTTCGTCTTTGTCAATTATGTAACATTTGAGATACTGCTCCAATTCTTCCGGCCCACGCACAAATTTCTGTCCCGATGGACTCCAGAAATAGTGAAAAAATTTACGGGGGCTGGAGTCGCTGATATAATGAAAATCCAAATACCCATCAGCATTCAAATCCCGGAAAGAAAAGGGAGTGTGATTTTCCAACATATCCAATTCCCAACCATTATTAAACTCCTTGGATAAATCATGTCTCAACTCCACCGCCTCTGTGAAAAAGCTTTGGAACGGTTTCTCCTCCCCTTCCCAATACGCTTCCACCTGATATTGTTTACCTTCGTCGGAAGTCTGTCTGTGAAGGCTGACTTGAAGCAAAAGCGGCTTTTCTTCTCCCACATTCTGCCACATACAATAACTTTCCTCCTCGGGAGCCAGCCAACAGCTGCTGCCATCCTCTCGCTTGATCCATCCCTTACACTTTTCAGAATCATATAGATTCAAATCATCTTTGATCTCATATTGCTTTACAGCCTCCCCTCCAGCGCTTTGCTTTGAAACAATTTCATAATATTCCCCTTCATAATAAAAGAAACAATGAGCAATGCCGTTTTCTATCAGCATTGTGCAAAAATGCCCCTGAGCCTTTGGGGAAATCGGCTTATACACAAAATAAGCATCCGCATCCGGATACTCCTCCAGCAAGCAGAACAGCTGCTCTCTGCCACCCTCCGAAACAGAAAATTTTTCTCTTTTCCGCACAAAGGTTTCTTCTGTCCATTCCTCGCCTTCGGATGTACTTTTGCTGACCAGAACCAATTCTCCCTCTCCGGTTTCATAGCAGGCACCATCCATCTCATAAGAACCGAAAGCATAGACTGCCATGGTGGTAAGGCCTGCATTCTCCTCATCATAAGTAAAATCAAAGGCCTTGTTCTTCAAAACAGTTCCATCTATATGGGTATCCCCCATAAAAAAATCTTCCCGGACAAACACATTATACAGACAGCTGCCCCACTCGCCCTGTTTGGTATTCCCACATATTTCATAGACCGTATTATCATACAGCAAATATAAATAGTGCACATCACTTTTATAAGGGTTGCCAATCTCCACCCTGGCCAGTCCATCAGCAGAAGTCTGCGCATCCACATAACAAACAATCTCTTCCTCCAAATAGCTTTTCTCAAGCTCCCGCAGCCTTCCATACAGCCACGGATAAAACTGCCCTTCCTCTATCTCATGTGCGCTTACCGTTACATCAAAGTCCAATAGCTGCGCTTCTTCCTCCACCTTTCTTGCCAGCACGCGGCTTGGCGCATTTTCCGCCTCCTGATATCTCATCCGGACAACAACTGCCAATACAATAAAAACTGCCGACAAAATGACACAGATTCCTGCAATTATCACTTTCTTCCTTTGTTTCAAATACATACCCTCCTGTCGGCACTTGTCTCCTATTACTGATTTACACTCATATTATTATAAAATCGAACATCTTGCAATCCTCCAAATAGATCACTTTTTAGTAATTCCCGTTGAATTGTGCGTGGGTATATGGTAAGATAATTGAATTAAGTAGTTCGACGAATCTGCAATAAACTGGTGATGGGGGTATAAAATGACAGAACAGGAATTTAAAGCAAAGGCAACAGAATTGATTAAATTGATGGTAGATACGATTGCGAATAAAGAATATACAAAACTTGTGCTCAGCATTCCGCCGAAACCTTCATGGGCTTCCTTTAATGACGCAGAACCAACGCCAGAAAATGATTGTTTGGGATTTGGACAATGGCTGGATGAACAATTAGCCCTGTGGGAGGAAGATGAAGATAAAAAATTTGTCGTAGACCATTTTAATGAGTCTTGCTTAGATGAAATAGAGCTTGAAGAGGATAACACTTCTTTTGTAACTTATAATCCGACAAGTTTCGGAGAGCAATTGGACTTTTGGTTTGAGATAGATTTTGAGGTAAAAGATGAACAGATCACAGCAATATTTGATGTGAATATATAAGGCTTTCTCCTTCCCACATTTTATGTGGGAAGGAAGCCTGCCTTCTGTGCTTTATTGATGATATGCGTCCATTCATAACAGACGATCATTTATAACTTGGTATATAATTTCCAAACTGATTGTTAATTCCGCTTAGAAGTGAATACTGTCTTGTAAATACCGCGAAACCACTCAAAAAGCGGCTATCATTCTTATAGTCGTCCTCTGCTTTAAAATCGTCACTTAACAGATCATTCACATTAAAAATTTGTCCCTCCAGGCTTCCCGTTCGGGATATTGAAAACGGAATATTGATATTCTCTTGACGGTCATTCCACGAAACCCATAAAGTACCATCGAAAGAGTTTTGCTTGTAGAAATATTTGAAATTCTCTGGCGGCACCAACGATTCATCTTCCATACTGGCTATCCCTACCTGATTTCTATAGGAAATATTCCACATACTGTTAAAGTCAAACCCTCCGTCTATTGTATAGATAGAATTCTTTTCTATTTCTTCCGTATCAATAGCAGAAATCTCCCATTTATCCGTCATATTCCGGGCGGTTTTCTGCAGTATCTCTTTCGTTTCCTCACATTGGTAATAGTAATCCGAATTGTAATAAGCCCAATCATCTGACCTGCCACCATATGTTTCATTCATAGCCAAGCCCTCATTATAATTTGCATTTCTGGCTGCAATAGCGTTGTTTTTTGCAAAAATTTCATACACCTGACCTACGATCTGCTGATTATCTTCTTCATCTGTACCCGTTGTCTGACGCATTTGTGTCCGATAAATACGCATGGAAGTACAGCATTCTTCAAAATAATCTTCCATGTCGCTCTGACTGATTTTTCCTGCATAATAATCCGTCATGCATTGATAGATAGATTTTTGCATATCATATCCAAACTGATCGGAAAACACACTTGCAGGCAATCCTGTTACCTGTTTATTTATGTCATTATAATTTTCTGATGGGATAGCCGACAGGGTAAATTGAGTGATACCTTTAATTTCAACGCTATCCTGCGCCTTTGCCCGTAAAGCCTCCCAATCAATCGAAGTCCCGTTCTTGTATTTCTTTTGAAGCTCTGCAATTTGTTTTTGTGAAATGTAGGGAATACTATTCCCACTGCCTGTAATTAGCATAATTTCGCCCTCCTTTATGTTCTTCCCTTGCCTTTTCTATTTCAAATTCCAGATAACTATGGGGTTATTTTTTCTTTACCTAACCATGCTCATCTTCGTACCGTTTGACTGATACTTCACCCGAAAATCAGTCCAACCCTTTGCAGTCTGATTGCTTTCTTCAGTCCAGCCCCCGGCAGACCAGAGCAAAAAAATATCATCCCGCAGCTGTTCATACTTCCCATTGCTCTCCTGAGAGTTCAACAACTCACATAACTTGCCGGGAAGACCGGCAATTTTAACATGTCCGGATTTATCCGTATCTTTGTAAATATCTTCCCATTTATACTGTCCGCCAGTTGCTTTTTGAAGGAAACTGCTGATCTCACGATAGGCACTTATCTGCCTGTACTTCTCTGAATCCATACCTGATGCCTGCATATAAGTATCCCATAGCTGATCCTCAAATTCTTCTTCCAGTATCTTCTCCGCCTGCTCCTTTTCTTTCTCTGTCAGCTCTCCGGAAATAGTCACCTTTCCATAGGCATTTATCTCCAACTCCCAGGCTTTCCCCTCCAGTTCCATGCCCGCCTGTTTCAATCTATCCACAATTTCAGAGTACAGCTTATTCTGGAGCCTGCCTGCAGCCTCCGACATCTCTATGTCGTGGAGATTGGCATAAATTTTCAGGTACTCCAACTCCTGTCTGCCAAGCCTTTCTCCAGAAGCCATCCGCTTCAGCAATTCTTCCACACTCTCATTGCCCTGATAGCGGTCTTCCTCTGGTAAAGCGTGGTACTGCTCATCATGCAGTCTATCCACTTCCTTTGCATAACCAGCCGTGTCTTCCCGTACTGTCCGATCCAGAACCCCTGACTGCTCCTGTGTCCTGTTCTGTGTTCTTTCTTCCGTGATCTGGATGCGGTAGGTTCCTTCCGTATCTGCGGCTTCACCATTACGGTTTTCCACTCGAATCACATAATCCCTGTTATGATCCCACTCCGGCAGTGTCCACTCCCTGCTGCCATCACCGTTCTTTTGTGCTATTCCGATCTGGTTCCCATCCCTATCATAGACCAGCAAGTCATAGTCACACCCTTCTGTTAAGTTCTCCAAACGAATCGTAATCTTTGAAGAAATACCCATTCTGTCATAAAAAGATCTCTGAATATATGAGAATGCGTAGCAGTCCACATCATCCGCAGAATTTAGTTTTCCTTCCAGATAGCTGTCCTGATTCCCCAGCAATGAACTCAAATTGTCAGAACTAAAATAACAGTCCACCTGATCGTCATACTTTGTTCTCTGCCGATAGCTGTCGTTTTTATTTTCCTTGCTGTTCTCAACCAGAATGGTCTGCTCCCTCATATCCTTCAAAGGGGAGTAAAACTGCCCTTTTCTGTAACGCTTACCCTCCCACAGAGGGCTGCTGATGTAGTGATGATATGTACTTACCATTTTTCTTTACCTTTCCTTATTGTTTTATACTCAATTTACTTATCCAGAAACCACATGAACCAGAACTTCTCTGCTCTGCATTTTTAACGGCTTTTACAATTGCGGCTTTCAGCACTTTATCATCCGCCCTGCAATGGTGTATCTTGCGCTGAATCCGCCCAACAAACCGTGTCCATGTATCCTTTCATAATTCTTGATTGAAAGTATGCTTTCCCTATAATCAAGGTATGTCTGGTTCTGCTCTGGATCATTGAGTAATTTATCAAGGGGCGCATTCAACCCTTTTATTCTGCCGTTCTCCACTGTGATATCTGATAGTGTCACCTTACCGCCCGTTGCTTTCTGCAGAAACCTCTCAATCCTTATTGCCTCTCTCAAAATATACCGCTCCTGCCTGGTCATCCCCCGCATAACATCATTTATGAGGATATAAGCATCTATCAGCTCCCCGGAAAAACTGTTCAGGATATTCTCCGCCTTTGCCTTCACATCTGTATCCTCAATGCCCTCCACCTTTGCCTTTCCGTCTATGCCAATGCTGACTTCAAAAGAAGGTATGGAAGAAATACCGGACTGCTCCATCTTCTGGAAAATTTGTTCACTGATATCCGTCTGCAGTTTTGCGGAAGCAGTGGCGCTGTCAATTTCCTGTGCAGTAGCAAAGATATTGAGCAGAGCTTTTTCCTGCTCCGTCAGTTCTTTGCCCGTCGACATTTTGGAAAGCAGTTCCTCTTTCCGGCTTTCGTCAAAAACTTCCCCCTCTGCCAGATATTCCGCTGCCTGCTTGTTATGCAGTTCTTCCATCTGCTCTTTGTAATATGCCTCGTACTTCTCCTTGATCTGCTGGAGTGCCTGCTTTTCTTCCGTTGCATCCTGCCCTTCATACAGTTTCTGGCGCAGCGTACCGAGATATTCCCGCTCTTCTTCCGCCTGCTGCCTGGGTATAGTATCCGCTTCCGCCGACTGTGTCTGGAAAGAAAGGTGATAATATTCCTTTGTATTTACTGGGGAACCGTCCTTTGCCAGCACTTTCACCGTATACTCTGGGTTATCCAGACTCCAGTTCGGTACAGTTACACTCTTACCCCCATTGCCATTGTCCTGCCCGATTCCGACCTGATTCCCATCACCATCGTACAAAATAAGATCATAATCACAGCCTTCTGGAATGTGATCGAGTGTCACGGTTATATAATTATTATACTTGTCAGATATTGTGCCGAAACCCCTGTATAATCCTACGTTAAATTCACAATAATCAACATCGTCTGTATCGGACAGCTTACCCTGCAAATATCCATCAGGTTTGTCTATTAGAGAAGTCAGATTCAACGTTCTGTGAAAAAAATCTTTTTCCACATACTGATTACTTTGATAAAATGAGTCATTTTTAACTGATTTAGATTTATCTTCATTCTCGTTTATAATGTTATACTTTTTGGTATTTTGCTTATATTCCTGTCCTACAAGTTGAGTATCTAATACATATACATATGATACAGCCATATATGCTTCTCCTTTCATTCAAAAACTCCTATCTGTTGGCGGCTCCTCTGTCAGTCAGAGCCGCTATGTGCAATCCTGCACATTATGCCCCCTTATAGTAAGTCCAGGCATTTTACTTTAGTATGCCTTATGCTTCCAATCCAAAATCCATATTTAAACTTTCCTTTCCACCGATTCCATGAGGTTCTTCTCATATGCCGAAACCAGCTTTTTGGTTGTGCTAGTCTTATAATATCTCTCGTTCGCTTCCTGCTCCATAAACTTGCGTTTTAGGGCAGCTTTTTCATTTAAAAGAAGATAATGTTTACGCCTTTTCTTCTTTGCCGCTTGCTCTGCCGCAAATTGTCGCCGTCGCTGCTCCTCTATCCGTTTTTTCTGTTCTATTTTACACTCCCGAAAATTGTCTTTCGCTTTGCTGTTAAACAGGCTTTTCCCGCTTCCATTCCGATAACCGGCACTCCACATTTCTGCATGGCATTCTTCTTTTGTCGCACCATAGTAGATGGTGGAATAGGCTCCTCCACAGATACCCGCCCATTTGTCCGGCTGTGCCCATCCTGTTCGCAAATCATTCAGCACCCATGCTTCATATTCCGGATCATTTTTCATTGCTTCAAATCCTGCTTCTGATATGGTAATTGATATTGATTCGTTCATTCTGGTCGGGTGCATAGGAATTTGCGAAATCTTATCTTGGATATACTGTTTATATTCCCCCATAGTCATATCTTTTGTAGAAACAGAAATTTTCTCTGTAACCTTACCTGCAAAACTGTTTGTTTTTTCCGTGCTGTTTACGTTCTTTGTACTTTTCGTTGTTACCACATTGTTCTGATAAAACCTAAGTTCTACTCCACTAATAGTCATCTTTTACTATCCTCCATATCGTTTTAAGTGAGCGGATATCCGTTCTGCTTATTTTCCCGGTGCCGCTTCATATAAGCATCCTTTGCCTGATAAAATCTGTCTTCCAATTCCTCAATTACCCCTGATATTTCTTTTGCTGTCATTTTAGGAATATGCCCCCAGCAAATCTTTCCTTGAATCTCTATCCTGGCACAAGATGTATACCAACCCACTGCGTTCTCATATTCCATATTCAACCATTCAATTTCTTCTTCCTTTGTCAACGGCTTCCCGTTAAAATCAAAATATTGCTCCTGCTCATTTTCATAGCGTTGTTCGATATCTGAATAAAGCTTTGCATAAGTCGATCCACAGGCATTCACAACCTCCGAATAACCATACTGCCCTATTTCTTCTCTGACTTCTTTTAATGTTTTAGCACATTCGTCGAGGAAAAATGTAACTGAATGGTTGACCGTATGACTAACCCTATACAAAAAAGCTTCTCTTTCTTTCGATAATTGAGAAATATCTAAAGTATCCTTATGGAACACTTTCTGATCTTCATTTTGACTTCCCTGAGATTTTAAATGCTCTCTATTAAGTATAAGACCATCCTGCAAATGAACCGAATAATCTGAAATACTAATTGACATACACTTTTCTCCTCTCAAATGAATTTTTGAATATGCTGCTTCATAAAATCTGTCGGCAGATGTCACCCGTTTTCCAACCTCGATTGCACCAAGCGACTATTTTGGGCACAAAATGACTATGGTGGATTGCAATCCGAGTTTCCCGTTTTTTAAACGAGTTTCACATTTTTGCAATTATTGTATAAAAAATTTTATGCTTGTCATAAAAAATGGATTATGATACAATACTCACAAGCAAAGAAAATACTTTTCGGGAAAACTTTTTCTGGGAAAATTTTTCCTTTTATCTTAACAGGCTGCTGCCCATTCTGACGGGTAGATATCTGCCAAAACTCCTTGCTTACAACTTAATAACCGCAGGGAGGAAATTGCCTCTCTGCTCAACCACGAAAGAGAGGTATTTAAATGCAACAACAAACGAACGAGAAAAAAAAGACACAAATGGAACCTGTTGAGAATTATTCAGGCACAGCGGTAATTCCAGAGGACTATCAACTCAACTTAAGCGATTTCGCGTTATTTCTGTCCGTCATGAAGGTAAAGGAGGCCTACGCGGACGTCCTAAGCATCATCATGGACGAATCGGAATTGCGGATGAAAGAGGTAAAGGTGGAACAGGTCGTGCTGAACAAATCCGGCAAACGCGCCATACGGCTGGACGCTTGGGCTCTTGACTGGGCGAACCGCCAGTTCAACATGGAGATGCAGAACGACACTTCCAGCGACGATGTCCGCAAACGCTCCCGGTTTTATCAGAGCATGATCGACACCCCCGTGCTGAAAGCGGGAAAGGAAACCCGTTACAAGAATATGCCGTCCACGGTTATCATCTTCATCACACAAGATGACATATTTGGAAAAGACCTTGCAATGTACACCTTCAGCGAACGCTGCGAGGAGGTTCCCGATTTGCCGCTGGAAGACGGCACAACAAAAATCTTTGTGAACATGACAAGTCGAAACGGCAGACCAGACCTTGTCAGTCTGCTGCAATACATGAAACACACGACGCTGGACAACCCTGATATCCTTGTGAAGGATAAACGCATTGTGGAATTGGATCAGATTGTCAACGAGGTAAAACAATCAGAGGAATGGGAGGCTGTCAAGATGAATATTCTAGAGATTGGACTGCAACAGGGGATTGAGCGAGGCATTGAACAGGGTATAGAACAAGGAATAGAGCTGGGCATGGCACGTGGCATAATAGAGATGTGTCAGGACCTCGGTCTATCACAGGATGAAACACTGCAGAAATTGATGGAGAAGCTCTCTCTGTCGGAAGAAGCCGCCAAGGAACAGTTGGAAAAATACTGGCGTTAAAATTTCTTGTACCTTGCTTTTTGCACGGTGGAATGAGAGGAAACATGGAACTTTCAAGAAAAATAGCAGTCAAGGAACTGCTCCAAAAGGAAAAATTGCTCTTTGACGGAGCCTTCGGAACCTATTACGCACAATTATATGATACAAAAGAACTGCCAGAGTTTGCTAATCTGTTCCATCCGGAACGAGTGATGGAAATTCACAGGGAATATATCGAGGCAGGAGCACAGATTATCCGCACCAACACGTTCGCCTGTAACACTAACTCCATGAATGCTTCTTGGGATAAGGTAGAGGAATGTCTGTGCCAGGGCTATCGGCTGGCGCGTCAGGCAGCATTAACTGGAAAGACCGTGGATTCCGCCATCCCCATAATGGTGGCTGCGGATATAGGGCAGATTCCCCGCAGTGATAGACAGGACGACCTTTCGCAAGAATATGTCAAAATTTGCCGCACCTTTTTGGATGAGGGCGCAGATTTTTTCGTGTTTGAAACATTTTCGGATCTGGAAGATATTCGGGAGGCCATCGACCTGATTGGCGACAACGCCTTTATTGTAGTACAATTTGCCATGAATCAATTTGGCTATAGTGACCTGGGATTAAGCGCCAAAAAGATGATACACCAAGCAGAAAGGACGCCGAAAGTGGATGCCGTAGGATTTAACTGCGGTGTCGGTCCCGCCCACATGCAGCAAATCATACGGAACCTGACACTTTCAGGGCAAAAGTTTCTGACAGCACTTCCCAATGCGGGATATCCGCAGATTGTCCAAAATCGCATGATTTTCTCACAACAAAATATAGACTATTTTGCCGAAAAACTTAGAGATATCGCCGCTGACGGCGCAGATATTCTGGGGGGATGCTGTGGCACGACACCCGAATATATATGCAGGATTGCAGAGACGGTGCACCTTGCGCAGCCTCAAAAAGTTTTGCCCACGATAATTCCTCCAGTTCAAAGCACTCCACAGAAAAATTTCTCCTTTTTCGCAGGCAAGGAGAACAAGAAGCTGATTGCCGTGGAGCTTGCTCCGCCCATGGGCAGCGATGACGAGAAGTTGATGGATGCGGCTCACCTGCTACAAAAGAGCGGCGTGGATGTGTTGACCTTTCCCGATTCTCCCTCAGGGCGCACGAGAGCGGACTCCATTTTAATGGCAGAAAAGGTGGCCAGAGAAACAGGCATGTGTGTGATGCCCCATATCTGCTGCCGCGATAAGAATGCCATTGCCGTGCGTTCCGGGCTGTTGGGTGCATATATCAACCATATTTACAATTTCCTGATCGTTACCGGCGACCCCGTCCCCTCCATGACCAGAAACACGATCAAGAGCGTTTTTAATTTTGATTCCGTGGGACTGATGCGGATGATAGGGGAGTTGAATGAAGATCAGTTCTCCGACGCGCCTGTCTGCTTTGGCGGAGCCATCAATCAGAGCCGGAAGAATTTGGATGTCGAGATTAGTCGTGTGAAAAAGAAGATTGAAGCAGGCGCATCATTTTTCCTGACGCAACCCATCTCCACCGCGGAAGGTGTGGAACGGGTCAGGAGGATCAAGCACGAGACAGGCGCCCGTATTCTGTGTGGCATTATGCCCTTTGTCAGCCTGAGGAACGTCACTTTTATGAAAAATGAGATGATGGGAATCGACATATCGGAAGAAGTGCTGTCCAGATATCAACAAGACATGACACGGGAAGAAGGGGAACAAGTGGGAATCAACCTGGCAAGAGAAATCCTAAACGCAACCCAAGACTTTGCAGATGGCTATTATTTCTCTTTCCCTTTCAACAGAGTCAATATGCTGGGGAAGATTTTACAGTAACTTCCCCAACACTGACAAGCATACCACATAATTTTACCACTTTCCAAAAATTCTTTGATACCCATATGTTAAAGGTATATCTGTCATAATCCGCTCCATTTGAGCATCCTCTTCCATTCTATTGGAGCATCTCACATTCTCACAGCCCACGCAGATCCCTTCACATCTCACAGTCTCATCCTGTGTCAGTTCCGCCAGAAACACCACACTTTTTTTAGGCATGATACAAAACGCCTCATTACATGACACCTGCACGGAAAACCTGCTTAACATATCTGGCAGCATCTCCAACGGCAGGCTCTTTTCACTGCCAGGAAAATGGTATCGCGCAACATGCCAGCCCCCAGCCTCCCTGACATGGTGGTTATATGCCTTGTATCCATGCAGCAGCAATTCACTGGCTAATGCTTCCAGCATATAGCTCTCAGTCAGCATCCCTTCTTTATGATAGCTCTCCTGCAGACAGTCCAATCCCTTTCCCAGGGTTATGACAACACCCTCATAGACTGCATCCGTTTTTTTCCCACAATCCCATATCCATGGCGTACATACTTCCCAAAAAGCCTCTCTACGCATTAAGGGCAGCATTTCCCCTGCGACAGCCTGCAATTCACTTA
>CAMWLG010000077.1 GCA_947175035.1 uncultured Lachnospiraceae bacterium
TCTGCCTGTCCTTTGTAAGCAATATAACCATCACCGGAACAATAATCCCTGCCACTCCCAAAGCCATATTTCTAAGCTGCCTTATGACGTCCGTCCTCTTCCTGTCACGGAGCTGAAAAATCATAATACCGTTAATTGCCAACAAAAGAGCCAAAAAAGCTGTCATGGTGATCTGCATGTACTCACTTCCTTCCATATAGGTCTATAGAAGGTATTATACCATATACTTCTAAATATTCATATCTTTTTTGTTTTTTACTTTTTCCCGAAACTCCTTCCTTCCAGACACCTGTATTTTCTCGTAGATATGAGAGGTATGTTTCTTGACTGTGCTCTCCGCAATACAGAATTCTTCGGCAATTTCCCTGTTGCTGTATCCCCGGTATATCAGCCACGCAATCTCCCACTCCCTCCTGGTCAGGGGGCAGTCCTGAAGCCGCTCTTTCAACTCTTCCACGCTGGTAAGTTCCGATTGTCCGGTTTCCTGAGTTAATCCGTCCTCCTCTCCCGGTTCTCCCATCCGCGCGTAGAGCACCATGACCGCCATCGCGGGCAATGCCAACAGCAATACCTCCACCGAAGCCATTGTCCGTTCTATCTGCCCCGCAATACCCTGCACATGAGCGACTAAAAGCAATGTCAACAGCCCCACATACAGACTGCCCAGAAGGAAACGAATCAATCGTCTCCCCATTCTTTACTCTTCCCCCATGAATTCCAAAATGCGCCTCTTAACCACAATCTCAAGGGGCAACAACAGGAATTCCAGCATGGCTACATAGATTAGCGGAATCTCGGCAACGTATAGGGAAGGTCCCAGCGCCCGCCAATCAGCAGGAATGCATAACAAAAGGTTCATCAGCCCGATCAAAGTTATGATAACGCCTCCCCAAATCAGGCTCTTTTGCAGAAATGACACTGCATACTGTGCCCTTTTCATTTCATTGAGGGAACAGGTATAGCTTTTCTTCTGCAGCTTAACCGCCCTGATAAAGTCCTTCCACATCCCGCATACCAAAAAGGCGGGAAGTACGCATACCACAAGCGTCACTAATGTAGGCATATCTATCAGCCCAACAAGCACAGACCGCCACTGATCCATCCCCATATTTACAGTCGTGCAAAAAAATACCACCAAAATTAATGCAATCAACTCAAGCAACATTTTCATTCACCTCTCCCTTTCTTGTCTCTTCCCACCCTGCCCGGTAGGTTCTGATTTTTTCTTTGATTATCATGGGATTTTCTCCTGCCTGAATGGACAGGATTCCCTCTGCTGTCAGCTCCATCCGAAGCTCCTCCAATGCGCTGCTTTTCCTAAGCTTTGTAGCGATAGGAATGCAGACCCAGTTGGCGAGAATGGAGCCATACAATGTGGTGAGCAATGCCAGTGACATTCCCTCGCC
Organism: uncultured Lachnospiraceae bacterium; assembly: GCA_947175035.1. Lineage (GTDB taxonomy): Bacteria > Bacillota > Clostridia > Lachnospirales > Lachnospiraceae > Acetatifactor. The sequence goes on from CAMWLG010000077.1 coordinate 1,407, forward strand.
CACCGCACCCGGGTCGGTACCCATGGATTTCATCATATTGATTAGCCCCAATAATGTCCCTACCATACCCCATGCGGGTCCGTACGCCCCCAAGCTCTCCCAGAACTGGATTCTGCGATTGTTGTCCTCCACATGATGTATCAGCTCGGTCTCCATGATATCCCGGATCATTTCCGGATCCGTGCCGTCGATAATCAGCCGGACGCCCTTTGCCATGTACTTGTCATCCAGATGCTCCATCAATTCCTCCAAAGATAAAAGCCCCTCCTTCCTCGCAATCTTGGACATTTCAAAAATGCGCTCCGCCACTTCGTCCAAATCTGTCTTTCCTTTGGAAAAGGCCTTCGAGAAGCTGAACAAACCATCCCGGAAATCGGAAAATGAATTGGCTGTGATCATCAAAGCAAAGACAGCCCCGCCGAAGGTCACCACCATAGAGGGAATATGAATGAAATTCAAAATGGTTCCGATTCCTCCGTTTGTGGCAATCCCGATAATAATCATCCCGAAACAGCAGACAAATCCCGACAAAGCAGATATGTTCATGCGCCTCATTCTGTCACCTCCCTTATCCCAAATATAGCATCTTCCAACAGAAGAGGTCTATACTACTTTTGCCCAAAAAGGGAGTATTTATGGCGCTGATCAAGTCTACTACCGCATACTACCTTGACAAATTTCAAGTACAGCTTGAAAAAAAATATTTTATTTACAATTCCTGCTTGCTGTCATCCTGCCCCAACATCCCTTATACTGAATCTTGTCAAGAGGAAAACTGATCAATAAAAAATCTTTTCTACACAAAAAAGGAGGTCATCTATGGAACAATATCTTTTAACAATGTCCAGCCACGGCTATAACAGCTTTTCCGCTCCGACACTTCTGTCATTGGAGCGAACCTTGTGGATGAATGGTCCCATCGACGAGCAACAAAGTTTCCAGCTGATCAGCGCGCTTTTGTATCTGGACAGTCTTGACTGCACCGAGATCACCTTGTTGATACACTCCGCGGGCGGCTCCGTACAGGAAGGACTCACCATTTACGACACGATCCGCACCCTGAAATCCCCTGTCAAAACCGTGGCAGTAGGATACGTGGCGTCCATGGCATCCGTCATCCTCTCTGCAGGAACACCTGGAAGACGCTTCGCCATGCCCTCCTCCACAATCATGATCCACGAACCGCTGGTCTCCGAGATATCCTACACCAATGTATCACAGATCATTGAGCTGGGAGAGAGCCTGAAACAGACTAAGGAACAGATCAACAGTATTTTGGCGCAGACCACCAAGAAAGATATCCAAATAATTAACAACGATACCCGGCAAAACAAATATTTCACCGCCGAAGAAGCCATCCAATATGGGCTGATAGACGGCCTCTGGGACAATTCCTAAGCTAATACACGAAAAAACTTATTTTCATATAAATTACAAGGAGGTTACGCCATGTCAAAAATCAACAACACATCATCAAACCGCCAACTTCCCCCGATTCCTCTCATGCTTGGCGACAATCAACTGATACAGCGGAAATCCGGAAGCAACTGCAATGTGGCTGTAGTCGGCCCTCCCGGCTGCGGTAAAACTCACTCCATCCTAACCCCCAATCTGCTGCTCAGCACGGACTGCTCCCTGATTGTGGACGACAAAAAAGGCGTCCTCTACCGCAAGACGCACAAATTCTTCAAAAAACACGGCTACCGCATCCTGAAATTCGACACCGTGAGTCCCGCAGAATCCTGCAGTGACAGCATCCGTTTCAACCCATTTGCCCTACTGTATACCCGTGACGATGCGGTGACCTTGGCAAACCTCTTGCTGCCCGATGCTCTGGAGACCAAGGACGTCTTCTGGCTCCACTCCGCCCGCGCCCTCGCCGTGTGCTTGATGGAAATCGGGATGCATATGGCTGCCCTCAGTGCAGAAGAATTAAATTTGGGATATTTCTTCGACATACTCCACGTCGTAGAACGAGACCCAGACAAAGAAGACCTCATTGATGACATCATAAAACAACACGAAGAAAACGGTCTGCGCTACGACAGCATGCAGGATTACAAAATGCTCAAACAGTGCGCAGCAAGCACCTGGTGCAGCATCGTGATCACCTTGGAGGGCTACATGCAAAAATTCCACACCACACAGACCATGAATCTGATGAGTACCAACACCATCTCCTTTGCTGACATGGTCTCCGCCAAGACAATCCTCTATGTCATCAACAATGACATGGACAACTCCAAATCTCCTGTCATCCAGCTGCTCTACAGACAGATCTGTGCTGGGCTCACCCGCTATGCGGATCTGGAATGCGCGGAATACAACAACATGCTTCCCATTCCCGTGCGCTTCTTCATTGACGACTTCGCCAGCGGAACCAGACAGGCAGACTTCGAGAACATCATCGCCAACTGCCGCTCCCGCAACATCTCCTACATCCTGTGCTTCCAAAGCATCTCGCAGCTCCGCGCTCTCTATGGCAAGAAGGCGGACGGTATACTGGACTGTTTAGAATACCAGGTATATTTTGGCACCTCCAACGTGGAGACCAACCAGTACCTCTCCGATGCCGCCAATATGCCCTGCGACAAGATTCAAAGAATGCGCCACGACCAAGTGCTCGTTCTGCACCGCTGCGAACCTGCCAGACTCACTGCCCGCAACCGCCCCGAAGAACTGGTGCTCTTTAAAGAATCCTCTTTAGGCTCTCCGTCACGCTGAGAATCTGATACTTCAACAGAAAGACGGCACGGTAATACTGTAAGGAATTCTGTTGCACATACTCCAATAATGGCAGAATATACCTTTCCGTATCCTCTATATAATCATACAGTTTCTCCTTAGGCAGTCCCACCGCCGCCGTAGAAATCTTATTACACCAGTCAATGCACCGCACCAGCGCCGCCAAATGGCTTTCCCTCAATCCATCATAATAAGCCGCCTTCCGCTCCGGAGCATCGGGAGGCAGGTACAGAATGCGCAGCGCCTGCAGCACTTCCTTGGACAATTCGCATGCAATCTGTTCCGGCATGATGTCGCAGTTGCGCCGGACTCCATGCAGCAAGATCACGGCGAGAACCTCATCCTCCCCGATGCCCATGGAAATCGCATGCCATGCCATCATCAGGGGATGATGCACATAGGGAACCTCCCCTTCTCCCCTCCTGTACTGGCCTTCATGCAGCTTCATCATCTGCGGCAATGCCTGCATACTTTGGGGCAGCCCTTGCCCCGCGATATAGCCCAGAACCTGCTGATACAGATTGTCCGTGGAAAACATCTCATCCCGCAGCTCCCACTGCCCTACCCGCACGTCCGCCTCCAACAGCTTCCCCGCCGACACCTGCAGAACCTCCGTCAACAGACCAAACTTGCCTGCGGCAGGGGCATACATATCCCGCTCCCAGCTGCTGACATTCTGCACGGAGACATCGAGCAGCTCCGCCAGCTGCTCCTGGGTCAGTTTTAATTTCTTGCGGTATCTGCGAATGTTCGCTCCTAAACTCATGATGCTGGATACCTTTCTGTTATATATGCTATTATCTTTGGTTTAGACGATACCTACAGTACCTCCGATTCCTGATACAGGGGCAGCGCCACACCAAACACCATCCTCATCAGACAAAGTACGACCAGCCCCATCAAAATCCCGCTGATCAAATTCTTGCTCCGCAAGGACAATTTCCTCCACATAGGAATCTTCTCCATCCCCCTGACCACATAGAGCATGATCGGGATGATCCCGGGCAAAATATAACGTCCCTGTGCCTGATAATCCACACCGTATGCATATCGCACCAACAAAATAAAAGGCATAAGCACACAAAATATCATGTTCATGTGAAAGAAAACTCTGTGCAGCTTATCGATTCCAAAGGAATTCAAGGGTTTTTCCCCATGAAACAGCGCAACGCACAACCCTCCGACCCCGAATAATACCAAATAGAACAGATAGACAGAGCGGGGGGCAAAAATACTCGTGGAGCCATAATTTGCGATAAAGCTTTTGAGCATATCTTTCAAAAACGGATAATTGGTAAATAGTTGATACAGCGGTTCCCCCCTGGTCTTCATGGTTTCCCTTTCGATTCCAAAAGACATGATAAAATTCTCTTTTGTCTCTAGTCCAATAATATCTCCGTCATAGAGTATATAATTGCGGATAAACGACCATGAAATACACAAGAGCACCAGCGCCGAGATTCCCAAACCTTTTCTCAGAAAATCCCTCCACTCAAAACTCCACTTTCCGTCCTGTCTTTTGAGAAAATATGCGCTAAACAGCAAGATACCGCTGAGGATAAAACCATAGGCATTGTAGTAAGATAATGCACATAAGATAACCCCTGCCGCCAAGATCAAACAAGCTTTACGGCTGAAACCATCCTCGTACCCACAGAGCAGCCCATAGATAATCAAAGCTGTCGAAAGCAGACAAAGAGAATCCGGATTGACATAAGTATGCAGGAAAATACTCTGGGGCAAGAACGTCACCAGAAAACAAAACAGCCATCGAATCTGCTCCTCGTCAAAAACCTTGCGGGAAATCAGACGAACTACCCAAGCCATCATCAATCCCACAAACACATTAACAAAACGAGCCGTATAGAGTAACGCCAACGGCGACTGGGTAAAAAGCTTCACAAAACGCATGGCATACCCTTGTATCATATAGGGCAGCAATGTGTAAAAGCCGTATGTCCACCTACAGTCACCGCTGAACAATTCCTCCTCAAAGCCGGTAGGCAACGTTCCATGATTGCAGATATATAAAGGCACGAGATAGCGGGAATGCTCGTCAGGTGGATTGCTCAGGTAAGGATACGTGTCCTGAAGCGGCTGGTTCAGCGCGATCACGGACGCCACCAGCAAATACAATCCAAAATAGAGACAGCACAACAACACATTCCCGTTGATTTCCTTTTGTTTTTCGCTTGTCTGCTTCATTTTTTAGTATGCCCTTCCCCAATACACCATCTTCTTGGCAGGCTTGCCACAGTATACACACTCCTCGGCAACCTCCTCCTGCTCGAAGGGCATGCAGCGGCTGGTCACAGCCAGCTCTTCCTTGATCTTGTCCTCACACTCCTGACAGCCACACCACATGGCTTTCACAAAGCCTGTCTTCTCATTGAAAATCTTCCGAAACTCCTCCAGATTGCGCGCCACATAAGTGTGCTCGTCACGGTGCGCTCTCGCCCGCTCCAGCATCTCCCGCTGCATGGTCTCCAAAAGCTCACCCACTTTTGCTTCCAATTCCACCAGAGACACCTCGATCTTCTCTCTGGTATCACGACGGCAGAGGACACATTTGCCTGCCTCGATATCCTTAGGTCCAATCTCCACACGGATGGGATATCCACGCATCTCTGCCTCCGCAAACTTATATCCGGGAGTCTTGTCCGTGTCATCCACCTTCACACGAAACTCCTTTTGCAATCTATCACGCAGCTCATATGCCTTGTCCAGCACCCCTTCCTTCTTCTGCTGGATGGGCACAATGCAAACCTGAATCGGGGCAACTCTGGGCGGCATCACCAAGCCCTCGTTATCGCCGTGAACCATAATCATGGCACCGATAATGCGCGTTGTCATACCCCATGAGGTCTGATGCACATATTTCAAAGTGTTGTCCTTGTCTGCAAATTGAATGCCGAAAGCCTTGGCAAACCCATCGCCAAAATTATGACTGGTACCGGACTGCAGCGCCTTCCCGTCATGCATCAGCGCCTCCACGGTGTAGGTTGCTTCCGCTCCCGCGAATTTTTCCTTCTCAGTCTTTTTCCCCTTGATCACGGGAATCGCCATCACTTCCTCCAAGAAGTCCGCATACACGTTCAACATCTGAACCGTTCTCTCCTCGGCGTCCTCGGCAGTGGCATGCGCCGTGTGTCCCTCCTGCCACAAGAATTCCCTGGAACGCAGGAAAGGTCTGGTCTCCTTCTCCCAGCGGACAACAGAACACCACTGATTATATACCTTGGGCAAATCCCGATAGGAATGAATATCATTCTTATAAAAATCACAAAACAGGGTCTCGGAGGTAGGACGCACACAAAGTCTCTCTGCCAAGGGCTGTAAGCCGCCGTGAGTCACCCACGCCACCTCAGGAGCGAACCCCTCCACATGATCTTTCTCCTTCTGCAGCAATGACTCCGGAATAAACATGGGCAGATATACATTTTCCACCCCTGTAGCCTTGAATCTCTCATCCAACTGTTTCTGAATCAGCTCCCAGATCGCATAACCGGCAGGCTTAATTACCATACAGCCCTTCACGGAAGTATAGTCTATCAGTTCCGCTTTTTTCACCACATCCGTGTACCACTGGGCGAAATCCACCTCCATGGACGTGATCGCCTCCACCATCTTCTTGTTTGTGTCTTGTGTTGTCTTGTCTGCCATTTTTCTCTCTCCTCTTTTTTGAATTCGCTGCTTCGCGGCTCTGCACATAAAGAACGCCGAGTTCCCTGCCCCTGTAAGGGACCGAAAACTCGGCGGTACCACCCTGATTGATGCTTCTGCATCCTCCTCTAACGCCGTTAACGCCGGCATACGCTACGCTTCCACCTCTGTCAGGCTATCCTTCTATCTCCATCGCTGACACCGGTCTCACGCAAGACTCCAAGGCAGGTTCCAAACCTTCCGCATAAGGGCTTCCACCACCTGCCCTCTCTCTGGGATGTTTCCAATCTGTACTAATCCTCTTCTCCGTCTAAATATATGATATTTATAGGGATTATATTGCACCTTATATCAACTTGTCAAGCCAAAAATCCATAAATGCCGCTATTGAATTTCTCCCAAGCATCATTCGCCCGCTAAAATCCTCCTATATAATTCTGCTCCCTCCTCTCCTGCAAGAGCGCCACAGATTGTGATCCGTTGTACAACCACCGGTATCTGAACATGAGCTTTTGCATCAGCCACCTGAAGCAGCATAAGCTTTTGAAATTCCTCAAAGTCCGCCATTTGCAGGTGACGTCTTAAATGCCCCAACCTCAGACTGACATGATCATCATGATATGCAACGTAATAGAGAAGCCTTTCCCTATCCTCAAACCCAAGATGAAATCCCTGCCTATCCAGTTCCGGAATAACAATATCCCTCACAATTTCCATACTCTTCGCCGGATGACCATAATAGTGCATATTCGTATCTCCTGGTTTGCTTCCCTGGCATCGGCACTCAGGCTTTCCAATATCATGTAACAATGCCGCCAGGTACAGCATGTCATCATCCAGATTCTCCGGAAGGTTCAATACAGTATTTACACAGTGTAACCACAGATCATATTGATGAGCCGCATTCATCTGATCATATCCGAACATTTCCCGTGCTGCCGGTATCACACTGGCAATATCCTCTCTCTTCTCATCGATTTCATCACTTGTTTTGGAGTTTTTTAACAGGTGTATCATATCTTCCAAGGTCATCATTTCTTTTACTTTGCCTCATCAATTTTCTCACGCTACAACACACTGTCCAGGGTCTCAAATAAATTGGAGATATCAATGGGTTTGGCAATATGCCCGTTCATCCCGCATTTTAAAGCCATCTGTTTATCCTCCACAAAGGCATTGGCCGTCATGGCTATGATCGGTATGGAAGCCAGCTCCCGGTTCTCCAGATTCCGGATCTCCTGAGTCGCCTCATAACCGTTCATTACCGGCATCTGGACATCCATAAGCACCAACTGGTAATATCCCGGCTCGGACTGTCTCACCATATCCACGGCGTTCCTGCCATTCTGTGCAACCTCCGTGGTAAATCCCGCATTCTCCAGAATCGCCACCGCAATCTCCTGATTCAATTCCACATCTTCCACAAGCAGAATACGCCCCCTGCGAAGCTTCACTTCCTCCTTGGAATTACCCTGTTTTCCCGTCCCATCTGACTGTAACAGCTCCCTGCTCTCGGAATACAGACGGAATGTAAAAGAAAGTGTAAACTCGGTACCCACACCCTGCTCACTCTTCACTTCAATGGAACCGTTCATCATATCCACGATATTTTTGGTAATGGCCATTCCGAGGCCGGTTCCCTGAATTCCGCTGATCGTGCTGTTTCTTTCCCTCTCAAAAGGTTCGAAAATATGCTCCAAAAATTCGCTGCTCATGCCCATGCCGGTATCCTTAATGGAAAATTCGTAACTTGCATATCCTGTCGGTGCTCCAGGTTTTTCCGTAATCCGCATGGAAACCACACCTCCCGCACCGGTGTACTTCACAGAATTGCTGAGCAGATTCAGAAGCACCTGATTGAGCCGAAGTTTGTCGCAATAAATATCTTCGTCCAAGACATCCACCATATCAATCTGCAGCTCGAGCTGCTTCGCATGGATATCCGCCTGCAGGATATTGCGCAGCCCATGCACAATCTCCGGAAGGCTGCAGGGTTTCTCCTCCAATTGGATTTTGCCGCTTTCGATATGACTCATATCCAATATATCATTGATCAAGCTCAACAGATGATTGCCTGACGTCTGTATCTTCTTGAGATACTCCTCCACCTGCTCCTTATGATCACTATGAGTGATGGCCAGATTCGTGAATCCCACAATGGCATTCATCGGCGTACGAATATCATGGGACATATTGGACAAAAATACGCTCTTTGCCTGGCTCGCCCTGTTTGCCTGTGAAAGCGCAGCCTCCAAAAGGCTGTTCTGTTCCATTTCCTTGCGGATCTCCCCATCCACACTGCGAAATCCCAAAACAATTCCCGAACCGCCATTTTCGTCCCCTACTCCCGCGCGCACGGCCTTCATCTGGAAGTAGGTGATCTCGCCGTCTTTTTCCTTGCGATAATTCACGGAAAAGAGATTTTTTTCCGTCATTTCTTTTCGCAATGTCCTCAGAGATACCGCCTCCCGCAGCATCTCCTTGTCCTCTTCATACACACATTTCTGTATGTAGCGTTCCATACTCTCTTCCAGCGATATTTCTTCGTTGAAGATAGAAATGGTATCCTTCCCTTCATTACGGATCGGAATCCCCATGCCGGTGTCCAAATCCACAAAACATACCAGATTGAAATCAATACTCAAGGCCTGAACCAGCTCCATCTGACGTCTCTCGTTTTCCTTCTCCTGAAGTTTCTGAGCCGTGCAATCCAAAAGAAAATGCTGATAGAACAGTTCCCCGTTTTCCTCGAAAAGCTTAATATTAGCCATAACGTGCAGTATTTCTCCGTCCTTATGCCGCACGCTATACTCCAGACTGACGCTGTCTCCCACTTTCTTCAGCGTCCTGATTCTTTCCAGAAGTCTGTCCCTGTCCCCCTCTATCACGGACGGCGCAATCAAATAAAATCCGGCCGCCTCCAATTCTTCCTGAGACTCATATCCCAAAATCTCAAGCGCGGCCCTGTTGATGCTGAGAATGTGTGATCCGTCCATTGTATGGCGCATCACTCCGCAGTCTATGGTGGTAAAAATCGTCTCTAACGTTTGATTTTTGTTGATGATCTCCTGTTCATAGGCGCGTTCCTGTGTCACATCGATCGCCACGCCCACGGTTCCCATCACACTGCCGTCGAGATTATACAACGGCGACTTATAGGTCATAAGCGTTCTCATGCCATCTCCGGCCTTGATGATCTCCTCGGACACGCAGGTCTGTCTCTTGCTCATGACCTCGTTCTCCGACTCTATACAGGCGGGATCATCCTGCTCCACATCCCAGATATAGGCATGCCCGCGCCCTTCCACCTGCTGCTTGGTCTTACTGACCGTCCTACAGAAACTGTCATTTACTTTCTCATGAATACCGTTCTTATCCTTATACCAGACAAGGTTCGGAATGTTGTTGATAGTGGCCTCGAGATAATGGCTGGTCTGCCAGAAATCCTTGCTCATTTTATTTGTCTGCTGCCACCTTGTGAAACGAAACCGCACTTCCTCATCCGACATGGGATTGATCCAGACATCTTTGATCTCCGCCAAGACCGGATCCGCCGCCAGAACACACATCTGATCCTTATCCGCCAACAAAATCAGTTCGCATCCGTCGGGTCTGCCGGATATCAGAATACCCAGAGCATCTTTGATATCCATATCCGACAGATCGGCTATAATCACATCTGACTCTGCAGCCAGAACTTTTTCCGGTCTGTCGCTTTCCGAGAATACATAGGTGAAATGTTCCGGTGAGGACATCTCCTTTATCACTTCAAACGCACGGCACGGATGACCTGTCAGATAAAAACGAATACGGCAATCGTACATTCCTGCTTCTCCTTCATTTCTGTAAAATAATGTCTAATATCTGTATGCTAACAATAAATAATAATATTTTTTCTAATCACAGATTCTTCAAAATCTCTTGGAATACAGAGCTGTAATGTGCATCCGTAATTCCGAAGTCCATCTTTTTATAGGTCCAAATGGCATGGGAAATGCCATATTTCTCAAAGGCAGCATGAATATCCTGAAGCCATCTAAGAGTTGCTTCCGGCGCAGCCCTGTCGATCACGCCATACTCTCCGCAATACAGTGGCACATCATACTTTTCGGCAACTTGTACCGCTTCCTCAAAGAAACGGCCGAAGAACGCCGGTCCGCACATCATATCCGCCAAATGGCTGATCGGAAATGCAATATCCCCATCTATCAGACGTTTTGTCTCGTCCATATACTCTTGAACCGTGAGAGGATAGTCGATGCTATAATCGGACGGCATACCTTCCACCCAGTATGCCGCCTGATGGGTAAAAATCAACGGCTCATAACAATGGAAGTTATACACGATTTTGCTGTCCACAGGCGGACGGAGTTCCTTTAAGGAGACAATGCTGTTGTTTCGGGTTCCGCCCACGAGAATCCATGTATCCGGCGCAAACTCCCGAATTCGATGAATGGCACGCTCTGCAAGATCGTTCCACTCGTCGGAGACATCGGGACAGACAATCTCATTCAGCAATTCAAAGGCGACATTTTTATGGTATTTTCCATACCGTTTTGCCAGTCGTATCCACAGATTGATAAAACGATCCATCAGGGCTTCATCATGAAAAAAGTCCGCCGAATATGCGGCGTCATCAAACACATACCCCGCCGCCTTATGTAGATCGAGCACCAAGTTCAGATTGTTCTCAAGACACCAACGAATGCAGTTGTCAATATACCCGTAGCCCTCCTCCCGGACAGCTCCCGCCTCATCCTCCACCAGATCATAATCAATGGGCAGTCTTACATGATCCACGCCGAAGGAGCTGATGGTTCGTATATCTTCCTCCGTGATAAATTCATCCCTCCCCGCATTTTCCGGTTTGACCTGAGACAGCCACCCGCCCAAGTTGATTCCTTTGATAAAACCTTCAAACGCTCTTGCCATACCATACCTCCCGCAATAAATTGTTTGTTTTGCAATCACCCAATCCTGAAGACATTATAACATAAAAAACATCCATGGTCTACTAACTCACCAACACCGGAATTGATAATTCCTTGATCACATCATAGCTTTCGTCTGGTTCCTCATCAATCCACTGCCAATCCTGTACATAAGAAACAAAATCTTTTTTATCCCATAATTCAAACATACCAAGATTCAAACACCCAAACGACTCCTCTTCACCCTCAAAAACAAACTGATATGGTTCCTTGCTGACATTCCGGATCCTCCCGGCTCTATTGTTAAACTCCTGCTCCGCTATTGCTGCCAATTTCCACAAAACATCGGCGGGCGTATCCTCTTTGATACTGATTATTTGTCGATACATAAATTCATCATCCCTCCTACAATAACCACTTACCTATCATGTTTGACATTATACTACACGTTTTTCTTGTATGCAAACCCTCCTGATTCCGCAGATAGCGTATTGTGAATTGACATAAGACATGCTACAATACAAACAAATTTTGAACAAGACATACTATTGTCATGTTTTATGTGTTATTCTATTGTAAAAGGAGCAGCCATGAAGTTGGATCGATTGATCGGAATCTTATCCGTACTGCTGCAGCGGGATGTTGTCACGGCGCCCGCATTGGCCGAGCAGTTTGAAGTTTCCAGAAGAACCATTCACCGTGACATAGAGACCCTGTGTCAGGCCGGGATTCCCATTGTGACCAGACAAGGAACCGGCGGAGGCATCTCTATTATGGACAACTACCGCATAGACCGCACGATACTGACCCATGGGGAAATGCGGGATATTCTGGCCGGCCTGCGGAGCTTGGACAGCATCAACGGAACCAACCGCTACGGTCAGCTCATGGAAAAGCTTCAGGCGGGCTCCTCAGATTTTATGACGGGGAATCAGACCGTGTTGATCGACCTCTCCTCATGGTACAAACAGTCGCTGGCCCCCAAGATCGAACTGATCCGAGACGCCATCGATACCGGAATGGAACTCTCCTTTCGCTATTATTCTCCGAAGGGGGAAAGTATTCGGGAGATCGAACCCTATTATCTGATTTTCCGATGGTCAAGCTGGTATGTGTGGGGATGGTGTCACAGCAGGCAGGACTTTCGCCTGTTTAAGCTGAATCGCATGGTAGAACTTCGCCTGACCGGCAGGAAGTTTATCCAGCGCGAAGTCCCGCTTCCGGATCTGCGGGACGAGCGGATCTTCCCCGGTGGCATCAAGGTGAAAGCCCTCTTTGATGCCGACTGCAAATGGCGGCTCATCGAGGAATTCGGAATGGGATGCTTTGCGGAACAGGAGGACGGGAAACTGCTCTTTACGGCGGATTACACGGATCGGGACAATCTGCTCTCATGGCTTATGACTTTCCGCGAGAAGGTCACCCTGTTGGAACCAAAAGAACTCCGCGAGGAAATCCGGTTCATACTGGATCGGATGCGGGAAAATTATTAATTTTGCGTCTGCTAAAGCGGACAGGAGGTATAAAAATGAAATTAGACGGATTTGGAATCATGGTGGAGGATATGGCGGTAATGATACGTTTTTACCGGGATGTGCTGGGGTTTGACATTCGGGAAGACGAGAACGCCTCCAATGTCTATCTGGAAAAAGATGGGACTCTGTTCTTATTATATCGCAGAAGCGATTTTGAGAAGATGACCGGCAGAAAATTTTCCTATGTCACCGGTGCAAACGGCCATTACGAAATTGCTCTGGGCGTAGAGAATTATGCGGAAGTGGACAAGGCCTTCGAGGCTGTCACACGCTCCGGCGGCCAAGTGATCATGCCGCCCACCACCGAGCCTTGGGGACAGAGAACCTGCTACATCGCCGACCCCGAAGGGAATCTGGTGGAAATCGGCTCCTTTGAAGAGGGGGAAGCATAATGGCATCGAAACCTGAATTTGTCCAATATATCGCCGATCAGCTCACGGACGCGGGAGAGATCACCTACCGCAAAATGTTCGGAGAATACGGCATGTACTGCGACGGCAAGATTTTCGCACTTGTCTGTGACAATCAATTGTTTGTCAAAATCACCGAGGCTGGACGACAGATGTCGCCGGATCTGGAAACCGCGCCGCCCTATGAAGGAGCAAAACCCTATTTCCTGATTGAGGATGTTGACAACCGGACATTTCTGAACGAGTTTGTGACAGCAACCTGCAGGGAGCTGCCTGCGCCCAAACCCAAGAAGCCCAAAAATTCCAAAAAAGCAAAAAATCCCAAATAGCGACAAGGAGATATACGAATGGCTTTCGATTACAAAAAGACTTATAAGGAATTCTATCTGCCGCCGCAGACACCGGGCATCATTGAGATTCCCAAAATGCAGTATGTGGCTGTTCGTGGAAAGGGGAATCCCAACGAACCGGACGGGGAATACAAAGCTGCCATCGGTCTTCTCTATGCCGTTTCGTTTACCCTCAGGATGAGCCCGAAAAGCGGCCATACCATAGACGGCTACTTTGAATATGTGGTGCCGCCCCTAGAAGGTCTGTGGTGGCAGGCAGATCAGACTGCCGGGGCAATCGACTACACTCGCAAGGAAAGCTTTGAATGGATCTCCATGATACGCCTGCCGGATTTTGTGACCGAGGAGGCCTTTGACTGGGCGGTTCGGGAAGTGTCGGAAAAGAAGGGACGTGATCTGCCCATTTCCGCTTCTAAGGCAGAGTTTCTGACTTATCAGGACGGACTCTGTGTTCAATGTATGCATATCGGCAGTTATGACAGCGAACCTGCGACCATACGGAAGATGGAGGAGTTTGCAATGGAAAGCGGATATGTGGCGGATTTCTCCGAGACACGGTATCACCATGAAATCTACTTGAGCGATCCCCGAAGGACGGCGGAGGACAAGCTGCGGACAGTGATACGGCATCCAGTCAGACATTTATAACAGCATATTACAATTGTATTACAAAGAAGCATGTGCTATACTTTGGATATGGGAAACCATAGAGCCGGGCGGCTACCCTCTTTTTCGGAGGGGTCAATCCTCCAGACGAAAGAAAGGAGGACGTTGCCAATGATGATTACATATTCTGACTTAGTTCAGACTGGAATATTCATTGT
>CAMWLG010000078.1 GCA_947175035.1 uncultured Lachnospiraceae bacterium
TTTATGAGGACGGCAGCTATATGGAGTATTCCTATGACAGCAATGGGAATATTGTGAAAATCACGGTGCATACGGATAAGCAGGAGGAGCCGGACAAGCCGACAGAACCGGACAAGCCGACAGAACCGGACAAGCCGACAGAGCCAGACAAACCGACAGAGCCGGACAAGCCAACAGAACCCGACAGACCGGAAGTTCCTGTAAAGCCTGGAAGGCCTGGAAGACCCATTAAAAATGATAAGTCCGATGAATCTGACGAGTCGGCTGAACAGACAGAGACAGGTATGCCCGACGAGTCTTTTGGTAGTGAAAATCCCTTTGATGCCAGAGTTGATATTGTCGGAAATGCTAAGATGATTGGGATTACCGGAATGGAGCAGGAGAATGCTGAGACATTCACACCTTTGGAACCGGAAAAATCCACACAGGGGAAGAACACACAGGAGAATGCAGAGCCTGATAACTCTAATTCTTCCAAGGCAAGTTCAATCGGACTTTTTGAATTGTTTGTCATACTTTTTCAGATCTTTTCTGAGCGCATTCTGCAATGGCTGACTCAGATGATGTAAATTGCTTGGATAGTACAGATTGTATAGAGGTGGCAGTTGGGCCATATTCCTGATAAATGATAAAAGATAACGAAGGGATCAAAGATAACATGAAAAGAAATACAATATTTAGAAGAACCATTGCAATCGTATTGATTATTGCTCTGCTTCCTTTTAACGATTTTCAAAATTGTCTGAGTGTGAAGGCCCAGGAGTTCGAGGCGGCAGATGTCTCTGAAGAACCTGAAGCACTGGAGAATTTTGAGGAGTCGGAGGAGTCAGAAGCGGCTGATGCGGAAGAAGCGGAAGATAGCTGGACGTTGTCGGAGGACTATATGCTGACGCAGGACAAGATCGTGGATCGTCTTGTTCTGGCAGACGGCACTCTGGATTTGAACGGCTGCAGCCTGACGGTGGAGGGAGATTTGATTCAGACCGGGGGCGTACTCTTTGTAAATGGAGGAAACCTGACGGTGGAGGGAGACTATCTGATTCTGTCCGAAGAGGGTACGGGAAGCACGGGTCTGCTGCGTATGACAGTGGAGGAAGATACCGTCTGCGTCATGGGAGATTTTATTTCCGAGTCCAATCAGGACAGCACGGATGCGCTTACGGAGGGCGTGCTGGAGATTCGGGGAGATGTGTTGATTCGTGATACATATTCCCGTAAGAGTTTTGTGGCTTCCGGAAACCATACGCTATTGCTAAGTGGTCAGGACTTACAGACCATAGATTTCGCAGGCAGCGCGCCGGACAAATCCAGAGTATGCAATCTGGAGATTGCCAATACCTCTGATGCAGGGGTAATCTTTGAGAATACTGTGGACTGTACCGGCCCGGGCAGTCAGCAGGAGAGTGCACTCTGTGTCACGGGAAATGTGAATGACAATGGAAGTTCTGTGTCCGGCTTTATCACTATGGTGTCCGGCACAACTTTTACGGAAGGATACTTCGGGGGAAGTATTTATATTCCTTCCCAGGTTTCCCTGAGCAGTATTCTTACCATAGAGGGAGACTGTAAATTAAACGTCAACAAAGAGATTGTCGTATCCGGTAATATCACGGTAAAGGGCAATTTCCTGCAGAACAAAAGCGCACTGACCATGCAGATGGGAAGCCTGACGGTGGAGGGGGATTACAGAATTTTTGATTCATCATCTTCCCAACTGAAGATGACTCATGAACAGGACTATATTCATGTGTATGGAGATGTGGAATTCAATCCCTATTCCGTATCTTCGTGGTATCTGACAGCAGGCATTTTTGAGGTGGGAGGAAATTTCAGCAGTACAAGAGGACTGCAGGCCACGGGAAATCATTGCTTTTTATTCTCGGGCGACCGGAAGCAGACCATCAGCATAGCGAAAGGGGAATACTTTGCCAATATCGAGCTGGACAATCATAGCCCGGAAGGTGTGTGGTCTGAGGAAACGCTTGTTTGCAAGAATTTGATTACAAATGGCTGTAAAATAAGCTATGGAGATTACCAGGGGGAGTACGGCTGGACACTGGAGGAGGATCAGCTCTACGAGGGCGACTTAATTCTGATAGAGGATGTACTGGACTTAAATGGACACACCCTGACTGTTGCGGGAGATCTCGTACAGCTTTCGGGCAGCATTCTGGTGAATGAGGGAAAACTCATTGTAAAGGGCGATTATCGTATGCAGTCCCGCGGGGAGGCGGGGGCAGACTACACCTATGGTCAAAGCTCCGGTCATCTTAAGATGTTAAATGAGAAAGATTCCGTGTGTGTGGAGGGCAGTTTCATCTCTTCATCCATAATAGACAGTACGAACGACCTGATTGCGGGTACCATGGAAATCAAGGGAGATGTAGAAATAGATGCGGCATATTCCGACAAGGGATTTGTGGCATCCGGGAGCCATACGCTGATTCTTTCCGGTGAGGAAAGCCAGAAGGTTTCTTTCGGGAAAAGTGGTAATTCGATTTCCAGGCTCGCCAATCTTGACCTTCTCAATACCAGCGCGGAGGGAATCGTCTTTTTATCTGATGCAAATCATAAAAATGCCGTATATGTATCCGGGACGGTGAGGGATACCGCGAGAAAGGTGACGGGATTCATTGCCATCGGCTCGGCTACCGTATTTGAGGATAATGCTTTTGGTGGCAGTGTTTTTGTAGGAGAAAAGGCAGCCTTAAAGCAGGATGTGACCATTGAGGGAGATATGGAGCTGGTTGCCAATGATGAGGTTTCACTATATGGGAATATAGTTGTAAAGGGAAACATGTACCACAACCAGACAAAATTATATATGCAGAAGAACAGTCTCACTGTCTTTGGGGATTATACGGTGGGACAGAATTCACCGTCGGTGCTCTATATGACACATGCGGAGGATTATATTCATGTCCATGGCGATGTTACATATAATCCCTATCATACAGGGCAATCTTATCTGTCTGCAGGAACCTTTGAGATAGGCGGGAATCTGACCTCAAAACAGGGAATTCGGGCATATAACACTCACCGCTTTCTGTTTTCCGGCACAGAGAAGCAGACCATCAGCATTGCCTCCAATGACTATTTTGCAACGGTTGAGCTTGCAAACAAAAGCGATGAGGGGGTTTATTCGGAGACCACCTTTGGCAAGCAGGAACTGATCACCAACGGTTGCCGTATCACCTATGGGGAATTGCAGGGCGAGTATGGGTGGACACTCACAGAGGACAGTGTGTACGAGGGCGATCTGGTACTGATTGAAGATACCTTGAATCTAAACGGACACAGCCTGACCGTGACTGGTGATCTGGTACAGCTTTCGGGTACGGTGTTTGTAAATGGCGGCAGTCTGATTGTGGAGGGAGACTATCGTATACAGTTCCGTGAAGGGGGAGCGGACGGGAAAGAGTATACCTATGGAACCTCTTCCGGCTATTTAAAGATGACAGATGATGCAGACAGGGTATGTGTCAGAGGCAGCTATATTTCCGATTCTTCCGCAACCGGAACAAATTATCTCACGGCGGGAACTTTGGAGATTCAGGGAGACATTCTTGTAAACAGCACAGTTTCCCAGAAGAGCTTTATCGCCACCGGATCGCATACGGTATTGTTGAGCGGAAGTGCAAAACAGACGGTTCAATTCGGGACGAGCAGCTATGAGAATGCACGGTTTAACAATCTGGAGATTACCAATACCAGTGAAGACGGCGTTGTGTTCGTGAGCACGGAGAAGACGTCAGAGGGTAGGATCTATCATGAAAAAGTCATTTATATAGCAGGAAATGTAAACGACCATCATAATCATGTGACCGGCGTGATCGGAATCGGCTCGGACACAACTTTTGCGGACAATTATTTTGGCGGCAGCATCAATATCAACCAGACGGCTAAGTGGGATAAGGAGCTCCATGTGAAGGGTAATGTGGAGTTGACCGGTTGGCTGCGGGAACTGACGCTCTGGGGCTCTCTGGTGGTGGAGGGAGATTTCATACAGACTTACGGCAGATTGTCTATGCATCAGGGTAAACTGGAAGTATTTGGGGACTATTCTTTGTTTAACTGGCAATCTTCAAAGCTTGGTATGTACTATCCTGAGGACTATATTTATGTCCATGGCAATGTACTCTATAAGCCTTACGATGGGGGCAGCGGTTATCTGACCGCGGGCACCTTTGAAGTCGGCGGCGATTTCACCTCGACCACAGGTCTTCAGGCCAGCGGTACACATAAATTCCTGTTTTCTGGAGACAAGCTGCAGACTATAAGCATTGCCGAACACGAATCTTTTGCGATTGTAGAATTGCAGAATCACAGTGCAGAGGGAGTCTATTCGGCGGTCTTGTTTAACAGTCAGAAGATCATCACGAACGGCTGTCGCATCACTTATGGAGATTTTACCGGCGAGTATGGATGGACTCTGGAAGAAGATATGGTCTACGAGGGCGACCTGGTACTGATCGAGGACACGCTGGATTTGAATGGGCATAGTCTGACCGTCACAGGAGACCTTGTACAATTGTCCGGAACGGTATTGATCAACGGCGGTACTTTGACAGTGGAGGGCGATTACCGTGTACAGTCCAGAAAGTCAGGCGCTGACGGAGGAGATTATGTCTACGGCAAATCCTCCGGACATCTACAGATGACAAATGCTGCGGACAGGGTATATGTCAGGGGCAGCTATATTTCCAGTTCCTCCGCAACCGGAACAGATTATCTCACGGCGGGAACTTTGGAGATTCAAGGGGACTTCCTTGTAAACAGCACATTTTCCCAGAAGAGCTTTATCGCCACCGGATCGCATACGGTATTATTGAGCGGAAGCGCAAAACAGACGGTTCAATTCGGGGTGAGCAGCTATGCGGATGCACGGCTCAGCAATCTGGAGATTACCAATGCCAGCGAGGATGGCATTGTGTTTGCAAGCACGGAAAAGACCACAGAGGGTAAGATATATCACACAAATGTCACTTATGTATCGGGAAATGTAAATGACCATCATAATCAAGTGACTGGCGTTATCGGAATGGGACCGGAGACAACCTTTGCGGACAATTATTTTGGCGGCGGCATAAATATTAATCAAACAATCAAGTGGGATGAGGAGCTCCATGTAAAAGGAAATGTGGAGTTGACTGGTTGCTTGAGGGATTTGACGATCTGGGGTTCTCTGGTGGTGGAAGGAGATCTGATACAAACTGCTGGCAGATTGTATATGCATCAGGGGAGACTGGAAGTCTTTGGAGACTATTCTGTGTTTTGCTGGCAATATTCAAGGATTAGTATGAACTATCCCGAGGACTATATCCATGTCCATGGCAATGTAATCTATAAGCCTTACGATGAAGGAAATGGATATCTGACAGCGGGTACCTTTGAGGTTGGCGGTAATTTTACTTCGACCAGAGGTCTTTATGCCAGCGGTACACATAAATTCCTTTTTTCCGGCGACAGGCTGCAAACCATAAGCATTGCTTCCAGCGAATATTTTGCCACGATAGAGCTGCAAAACTACAGCGCAGAGGGTGTATACTCCGAGACTGTATTCAACAGAAAAAACCTTATCCGCAACGGCTGCAAACTTCGCTTCGGTAATCTGGAAGGCGAGTATGGCTGGACGCTCACGGAGGATATGGTATATGACGGCAATCTGGTCTTGCTGGAGGACACGCTGGATTTGAACGGTCATACCCTCACGGTAAACGGTGACCTGATTCAGACTTCCGGCACTGTATTGGTCAACGGAGGTAAGCTGAATATATCAGGAGATTACCGTCTGCAGAACTGCAGGGGAGAGGAAGGCAGTTACTCCTATTCCGAGAGTACCAGTCGTCTGGTGATGACCAATCAGAGTGATCATATCACGGTTCAGGGGGATTTTGTCCTGCAGACCAAAGAATCCCTGCAAGGGCAGCTGACCGCCGGTACTCTGGAAGTTAAGGGCAATTTTACACAGACGGGCACAAATGCCTACCTGGGAACGGAAGAGAACACCCTGATCTTCTCCGGGGACAAGGCGCAGCTCTGGAGCCAGGAAAAGGCAGGAACCGTGGGGAATGTCATCAACAGAAGCGTAAGGAAGCTCACGATCATAAATGATGCGACGGTCTATGGCACGCTGACAGATGAAAAGGACACGGTGACAGGAAACGGTGTCCTGTCCGTGGCTTCGCTCGGGCAGCTATCGGATGGCAGGTGGAGCGGCAAAGTGAACCTTACTTGTGTCAATCCGCTGACAAATAAAAACACAGGCAAAGATATCCTCACGCAAAACTTGCAGCTGGGAGCGCTGTCCGTTGCGCGGTATGCACAATTGGATATGGGAGGCTGCACCGTCAATGTTGGAAGTGTTACCTTAAACGGCAGGCTGGAACTTCAAGACGCTCGATTGTTGTGCAACGGGGACTTCCTGACAGCACAGTACGGCACGCTGGTGATGCAGGACGCCGACGGGTATCTTCTGGTCGGAGGAAACTTCCGCATCCAGTCAGAAAACAACCACAAAGGGCTTCTCACCGCAGGAACTATGGAGCTTCGAGGGCATTTTACACAGGAACAGAAAGTGAATTTTATTGCCACCGGGGAGCACACGGTGATTCTTGCCAGAAAACAGACTGTCTCTGGCAGGAATCTTGTACAAAGCATCGCATTTAACCAGAGTGCCGGGACGACTCGTTTTCATCGGTTGGTATTGCGCAGAAACAGCGAGAACTATCAATTCAGAAATGATATTAATACCATTGCTGACGAGGTGGTATATGATATTGAGGACGCGCAGCCCCCTATTCCGGTGGCGGTGATCATGGTGGAAGACACCACGGTGAATTCCGTGTCTATCACATATAGTGAATCCGAGGACGAGTCGGGGATTTTGGGATACGAGATATACCGGGATGGCAAATACGTGGGCACCACAAGTGTCGCGGCATATACAGATACGGGTCTTGCCCCTGACAGGGAGTACACCTACGAGGTCTATGCCATTGACAACTATAGAAACCTTTCTCTGGAATCCCCCCGGATAACGGCGCGCACCAAGGAGGACACAGAGGCACCTTTGACACCCGCGGGTCTTGGTATCAGCACCCGTACCGGGTCATCTGTTACGCTTACATGGAATCCGGCTGCGGACAATGTGGAGGTGACGGGATATAAGATCTACCGGGACGGCGAAGAGATTGCGTCGGGTATCAAAACTGTCCAATACAAGGACAGCGGTTTGGAACCCGGCAAGGTTTATCATTATCGTGTGGCGGCGTATGATGCGTCAGGCAATGTCTCTGCCTTGGGAGATGCGGTGGAGGCTGTGGCTGCCATGCCTGAGATCACGGAGGTCACACCGGCGGATTACAGCGCCATCGGTGGCAGAGAGATACCCATAACAGTATATTTTGCCAATGTGGGCAATGCGTCAGGCAATCGCGTCAAGATAGAATATATGGAAGAAGAAGGGCAATGGACAATGCTCACCCCCACGGCGCTTCCACAGAAGACTCTGGATGCCAATAGCCTGTATGTGAGCTACAACTGGATCATTGAACAGTTGGAGGGAGAGCGGGACTATCGCTTGCGCATCACCTTATATGACGCGGATCAAAACACAGATGTGCGGGAACTGGTTTACCATGTGGATAAGCAGGGACCCAGCACGCCGGAGCGATTCGCGGCAAGCTCTGACAACGGCACGGTCATATTGACATGGGACGCGTCTGTCAGTGCGGATTGCTCCGCATACGTGCTTTACCGCATGGGACCGGATGGCGGGGAGAATACAGAGGATCCGCAGGGGGAGGACAGCAGCTATACGCTGTTGGCTGAACTTCAGGGTCGATACGAGACCTATTATGCAGATCTGGCGGTGATCCCGGGCAGAACCTACAGCTATGTACTGCTGGCAAAGGATTCCTTTGGCAATGAGGGAGAATATGCCAAACCCGTCACGGTGAAGATCAGCAAGGATCAGGAGCCGCCTCAAGTGAAGAAGATGACACCCCGTGCGGGTCGCGTGAACGGGATGACCAGGGTGGAGGTCGGCGCCTCCGACAATCGTTTCGTGGCGGCAGTACGTCTGCAATATCGCAGGGAAGGCGAAGAGGGATGGCAGGAGCTCGCCCAAGTGGAGACTACGGACGGTCAGGCTGTGTATCAATGGAATACCACACTGCTGGAAGACGGGGTCTATGTGTTGAACGCACTTGCGGTGGACGGCAGCGGCAATGTGAGCACGGAGGAGTTTACGCGCCGTTATGAGGTGGATAACACGGGCATTCAACAGATTCAGATTACGGATATCACAGCAATCTCCACGGCAGTCCAGCTCGCCTGGGAGGATGTGTCCGAGACAGACTTTGGCTATTTCCAGGTGGAACAGATGATGGATGGGAGGTTTATCAGCGTGGGCACCACCGCTGACAGTCTGGGGTACTATGTGACAGATCTCTCTCCGGGCAGAGAGTACAGCTTCCGGGTGGTGGGCTATGACAATCTGGGCAATCGTGGCGTCGCATCTAAGGTTTCGACGATCACCACGACACAGGATACGGTTGCCCCTGTCATCACGGCAGTCTATCCCGTGGAATCTTATTATAAAAATGTGCTGAATTTACAGGTGGTTGCAAGGGACAATGACAAAGTGGCGAAGGCCGTGTTCTCATCCTCCACGGACGGCGTGGAATATCAGGAGCTTGCCGTAGTGGAAAAGGGCGCCGCCAGAGGGGAAGCGACCTTTGATTATCAATATGACGTGAGCGGATTGCCGGAGGGCAAGCTTTATGTCCGTTTCCAAGTCTATGACCGGGCAGGCAATGTCAATGCGCCTCTTTCCGACGGAGGAGACGCGGTTTTGGAATACACGATCGACAGGACTGCCCCCGCCCGGCCGGAAGGGACTGTCGCATCTTGTACTGTAGGGTGCGTGGGACTGAAATGGAATAGCGGTGTGGAGGATGTGGCTTATTTTAAAATCTACCGCATGGATGGGGACGAGGGAATCTTCAAGTCTATTGAGGAGAACTGTGCCACTAAGAATTATTATGACACCACCGTAAAGGCGGGAGGTTCCTATACTTATAAGATTGCTGCCGTTGACATCGCGGGGAATGAAGGAGAGTGCTCGGAGGAAATCTGTGTCACCGTGCAGGAGGACCGGGAGGCTCCGGTCATCACCGGAATGTCCCCATCAGCTCAAGCCCATGTGGGTGCGAATCCTGTGCTGCAGCTGGCAGCCACAGACAACGCCGGATTGTCTCATGTGATTGTGGAATACCGAAGGGCGGACAGCGCCATAGCGCTTTGGAGTCAAGTGGCGCGGGTTGGAGTGAACGGCAGGGGAGAAATGGCATCTATCCCATGGGACACAACGGGTCTGACGGAAGGAATCTACTGGATTCGGGGAGTGGTCTATGATTTGGCGGGCAATGCCAGCGAGCCCTATCAGACTTCATACACGCTGGATACCACTGCGCCCGCGTGTCCGGTGGTCACAGCCAACACGGGACATTATGAGATCACTTTGGATATTCAGGGAAGTAAGGAGGAAGATTTCGCTTATTATGAGATTACCCGCAGGGAGGCGGGGAAGCAGGACGCCGTATCCCTTGGAAAATGTACCGCTGCATCCTACACGGACAAGGAAGTGTCACCCGGGACCGTCTATCTGTATCAGGTGACGGCGTATGATGATTGTGGTAATTCTGCTGTCTCTAAGGAGGTGGAAGGGTTCGCTGATGATGTGGATGTGATCAAACCTAATGCAGTCTTACCGGAGAATCTGGTAGGACTGGTTGGCATGGAATTAGCTTTTGACGGATGCGGCAGCACGGACAACGTGCGCATTGTCAAGTATGAATGGGATATGGGGAACGGGGACAAGCGTACCGGCGCCCAGCCCGTGTATCGCTATAACAAGCCGGGGGATTATATTGTGACCCTCAGGGTGACTGACGCCGCGGGGAATTCCTCCAAAACCTCCACCACGGTGCGCATCTATGAGAAGACGGGGCGGGGGCTCTATCATCTGACGGTCAGGGATGAACTGGGGAATCCCATACCCTATGCGGCTGTCTATGTGAAAGGAAGCGGGGAGAATCTGTCGCTGCAGGCGGACGGAAGGGGCTGTGTCACCATCGCGGAGGCGGTGGGCGCCCATGAAGCGGCGGCTTACCAGACCGGATATCTGCCGGAGACTAAGACCATATATATCAGCGACTACGAGACCAAGAGCGGCGATGTCATCTTGATCGAGGATGAACTGATTGTTGGCAGCCTGACCGCACGCCGGATGACCCTTGAAGAGATGCAGGAGGCAGGGGTGGATTTCTCCAATCCTGCGAACATGCATTCCTTTGTATTCAAGGTGACGCTGGTATTTCGGGAATATCCAATAGAGCTGACGCTGCAATACTTTGGCGGCGGGGAAAGTAAAGTGCTGGATTATGATTGGTTCCCTGGGCATCCAGACCCCGCCGGAGTCAATGTACCCCCTGTGATGGGCGTTCTGGACTTGCCGGGAGGCAACACGCAGGGAGGGGAGCCGCAGAAACCGATTCTTGCCTATGTCACAACCACTCAGACAGTTTCCTGGATGAAGGATATGTACGAGATCCGTCTGGGGATTCTCAACGCGGCAGACAGTCAATTCGTGATAGAAGACACAGTGGCGACGCTGAACCTTCCCGGCGGGGGAGTTTCTCTCGCCAAGACCATCACAGGGCAAAGTCCTGTCCGCAGCCTGGGCAGTATTGCAGGGCAGGAGAGCCGGAGCGTTACCTGGGTAGTCAAGGGGGACAAGTCGGGACAGTACAGCCTGTCCGCTGACGTGTCGGGGACTTTGATGCCCTTTTACAAGCCCGTGTCCGCGCATTTTGAGACGGAGAGCGAGTTTGAGGTGACCACCGGGGAGGGGTTGCATATCCATGTGATGCCCGAGACCACCGGATATGTGGGTGAGACTTATTATATCCAGTTCATGGTGGAAAACGAGTCTGACAAGCCCTTTTATAACTTCATGACTTCTTTTGGGGAGTTCCGGGTGCCCAATCAGGTCAGCGTGGTACAGGACGTGGATACCATAATGCCGAACATACAGGTCATCAACAATATGGATATACCGGATCCGAGCAATGTCAGCCAATCGCTGGTGGTGCAGGAGGGGCAGACGCTCACCTTTAAGACACTGTATCCGGGTCAGCGTTTTTATGGGACATATGCGACAGTATTCGAGGCGTCCCCCGACTCCACGGCTGATCCAAGTACAATCTATTATAAATTGGTTGACGCGTTTGTGGATGTCCTAAGGGGGGAGAATCTGGGGGTGAAGGTGACCATTGAGCCTATTGATGGTCATATCCACCACGCTTTTGTCAAGAATGTATATGTTCCCAGCCTCTATGGCGACCCCGTTGACCTCGCCAGCGGCGCATTCACGGAGTCCGTGGAAGCGTTGTCTGTATTGGGCGGTACCCAGCTCTCTGCGGACCTTAGCTACGACTCCCGGGATACTGACACCTGCGGGGAAATGGGTTATGGCTGGAAGCACGGCTATGAATACCACTTGGAGGAGAATAACGGCACCATCCGTTTTTACATGTCCCCTTCCGCCTACGCTTACTTCGTGAAGGCGGACGCATTGCAGTACAGCTTCTTCGGACAGGTGCTGGGGGACAGTGCCATGGTCGCCCAGGGGAAGGAATACTCCTATGGGGAGTACACCTGCTTAAGCGGCGGGATGTCGGGCTATGGCCTGACCAAGCACCGGGACGGCACTTACACCGTCACTACACCGGGCGGATTGATCTACGTATTTGACGGTACCGGCAGACTTGCGAGCATGTCCGACGAGACGGGCAAGACCATCCGGCTCGCCTACGGGGAGGGCATGACCACCATCACTGACGATATCTCCGGGAAACATTTGTACTTACATTACAGTGATGGTCTTGTCACTGCCGTCAGCGACGACAGCGGCAGACGGACGTCCATCACCTACGACGGGAATCAAAATATTTCGTCCATCACCAGCGTTTGCGGCGAAACGGTAAACTATTATTATGACGAATGTCATAGAATAGTGTCTGAGAGCGGCAGGGAAGGCAGGGTGGTCACCAACGAGTACGACGGGGAAGGGCGCGTCACCAGACAGACGGATGCCTGCGGGGAGACCATGACCTTGGGGTACACCGCCTTGGAGGGCGGCGGATGCGAGGTCACGGTTCACGACCCGGACGGCACGGTCAAGCGTTTGGTGGCGGACGAGAGGGAACGGGTGACCAGGGTGGAGAATGCCGACGGCAGCGCCACCACCTACAGCTATGACCCGGACGGCAACGTGACCAGCGTGGTGGACGGGGAAGGCAATGCCACGCTGCGGGAGTATGACTACAAGGGCAACCTGGTCAGCTTCACCGACGCGGGGAACCTCACCACCACCATGACCTATGACAGCCATGGCAATGTCCTAAGTGTCCATGGGACAGAGGATCGCAACGCCTCCTACACATACAACAGCCAAAATCTCATGACCTCCATGACGGACAGTGCGGGGATGAAGACCACATATTCCTACAACGAGGACGGGCAGTTGACCAGGGAGAGCGTGGAGGGATTTGGCTACACGGAATACAACTACAAGGACGGGCTCGTCAGCAGTATCAGGGACTTTAACGGCAACGTGACCTCCTTTGCGTATGACACCATGGGCAACCGAACCATGGTGACAGATGCCTTGGGGAATGTGACAAGGAGTGAATACGACGCTCTGGGAAGGCTCCTTAAGCGCACGGACGCCTTGGGGAACGTGACCCGTTACACCTATGACTACACCGGGGCGTTATCCTCCGTGACGGACGCGCTGGGAGGCATCATAAGCTATCAATACGACAGGGCGGGCAGACTTGTCAAGGAGACCTACCCCGACGGGACAGGCACAAAATACAGCTATGACTCCATGGGACGCTGCACCCGCATCACCTATGCCGACGGCACCTACACCTCCCGCAAATACGACGCTGTGGGAAATGTGGTGAAGGAAACCCTTGCGGACGGCACTGTATTAAAATATAATTATGACAGGCTGGGGCAGCGGGTGTCGGAGACGGACGGGGAAGGCAACAAAGTGACCTACGCTTACTACCCTAACGGCAACCTGCACAAGATCAGCTACCCTGACGGCAGTGAGGAGATCTATACCTACAGCCAGGCGTGGAAGGTGAACTCCATCACGGACCGCACGGGGCATACCACCAGCTACCAGTACGACTCCAAGGGCAACCTGACCATGGCGCGGGATGCTCTGGGGAACGAGCGACGCTACAGCTATGATATCTACGGTCGGCTCCTGTCCGAGACCGATGCAAACGGCAACACCACGACCTACACTTACGACGCGAACAGCAACTGCATCAGCAAGACCAACGCCATGGGAGTGACCGCACATATGGAGTACGACGCGGGGAACCGCATGACGAGGGCATACACGAAGACGCAGGACGGCACGGTCTACAGCATCAGCTACACCTATGACGCACTGGGCAGGGTGACCTCCTCCACGGACGAGATGGGCAGCACCACCCGTTACGCCTACGACGCCTTGGGGAACCTCGTCTCCGCCACGGACGCGGACGGGGTGGAGACCCGGACGGCGACATATGACAGCATGGGAAGAACAACCACCGTGACGGACGCGCTGGGCGTGACCACCGGATATGAATATGACGCCATGGGGCAGATGATCAAGGCGGTGGAGACGCTGAACGGACAGACGGCAAAGACAGCCGATACCGGGGAAGGCGACAGCCTCCGCGAGGTGACTTACACCTATGACAGTCTGGGAAGGATGACTTCCGTGACAGACCCCATGCAGGGCGTCACCGCCGTGACCTATGACAAGAGGGGAAATATCTCCACCCTCACCGACGCGAACGGCGGCATCACCCGTTACGAATACGACTCCATGATGCAGCTTACCTCCGTCACAAGTCCTCTGGGCAACAAGACCACTTATACCTACAATGCAGGGGGACTGCTTGCAGAGTCGAGGAATGCAAGAGGGCAGGAGACCGCCTACACTTATGATGCCGTGGGCAGGATCACCGCCATGACCGACGGGCTGGGCACCACGACCTACACCTACGACCCGAACGGCAACATACTCAGCGTCACCGACAGGCAGGGCACCATCCGCCGGGAGTACGACAAGCTGAACCGCGTGACCAGGTACACGGATTACAAGGGCGACACGGTAACATACGGCTACGACGAGATCGGCAACCTCATTACCCTGACCTACCCGGGCGGGGAGATCGTGCGCCTGTCCTACTACAAGAACGGCT
>CAMWLG010000079.1 GCA_947175035.1 uncultured Lachnospiraceae bacterium
GAACCCACGACCTCTTGCATGCCATGCAAGCGCTCTCCCAACTGAGCTATACCCCCTCGATGGGTTCTCTACACTCATGTAATGAATTATATCACAGTTTTTGCAAAAAGAAAAGGAAAAAATAAGTGTTGACAAATACTTTCAGAGTGATATAATTTGATAAACAAAATAATTGGTTTGAAAACAAAAATATTTTAACAAAGAAGTTTATGGAGATTAACATGATTGGAAAGATAGAGGGAACAGGCGCCTATGCCCCTGTCCAGATTTGGGACAATAATAGATTGGCTGAGTTGGTGGACACCAATGATGAGTGGATCAGGGAGCGTACAGGAATCGTAAAGCGGCACGTGGCGGAGGAGGGCGAGACCACGGCGCTGATTGCTGCGAAGGCTGCGGAGGCCGCACTGGAAAATGCCGGAGTGAGCGCGGAGGAGATCGACTTGATTATCGTGGCAACGACTTCGCCGGGGAATCTTGTGCCCAACACAGCCTGCGAGGTACAGCATTTGATTGGTGCGTCCCATGCCACCTGCTTTGATTTGAACGGTGCATGCACAGGTTTTATTTTTGCGCTGAATACGGCACAGGCGTACCTGGCACAGGGAATCTATAGCAACGCTTTGATCGTTGGAGCGGAGTGTCTGTCAAACCTGGTGGATTGGACGGATCGATCCACCTGCATTTTGTTTGGAGATGGTGCGGGGGCCGCGGTTCTTCGGGCTGTAGAAGAAGGGTATTACGCACAGATGACGCATTCCATGGGAAGTAAGGGAAGTGTATTGACTTGCGCCAGCAGGAATAAGAGACTTCCCGGGGCAAGGATGGATTCCGGGGCGCAGGATCCGAAGACTTTTTTACATATGGATGGCGGCGAAGTGTTCAAGTTCGCGGTGTCCAGGATGCCGGAGGCTATCAAGGAGCTGCTTCGGCAGGAACAGACCGCGGCGGAGGAGATCGATTATTTTATTTTGCATCAGGCCAATGCTCGAATTGTGAGCGCCGTGGCCAAGAAATTGGGTTTGGATTTGGATCGATTCCCTATGAATATCACTGAGTATGGCAACACCTCATCTGCAAGCATTCCTATTCTGCTGGATGAGTTGAATCAGGCAGGAAAGCTTAAGCGCGGCATGAAGCTTGTGCTGGCGGGTTTTGGAGGAGGTCTCTCCTACGGGGCAAGCTTGATCGTCTGGTAATTGCATAGAACAAAATCATGAATCAACAAGAAAACAATTAAAAGGAGAACAAAAAATGTTAGAGAAAATCAAAGAAATCGTTGCAGAATCTATGGGTGTAGACAAGGCTACCCTGACAGCGGAGACTTCCTTCAAGGATGATCTGGATGCGGATTCCTTGGATCTTTTTGAACTTGTCATGGCGTTGGAGGAGGCTACCGGAGTGGAGATCCCTTCCGAGGAGCTGGCAAATATCAACACGCTTGGGGATGTGGAAAAATATTTAAATGTGTAAAAGGCTGAATGAAAAGGGGACGCCAAAGCGGGAAAGGCGAGGTTATTAATATGAAGACAGAGATTACCAGGTTGTTGGGGATTGAATACCCCATTATACAGGGAGGAATGGCATGGGTGGCGGAACATCACCTGGCGGCGGCGGTCAGCGAGGCCGGGGGTCTGGGTTTGATCGGTGCAGCGAACGCCCCCGCGGATTGGGTCCGGGAGCAGATTCGCGAGGCGAGAAAACTGACGGATAAGCCCTTCGGCGTCAATATCATGCTGATGAGTCCTTATGCGGAGGATGTAGCGAAGGTAGTGGCAGAGGAGGAAGTGTCCGTAGTTACTACCGGAGCGGGTAATCCGGAGAAATATATGGAGCTGTGGAAGAATGCAGGTATCAAGGTGATTCCCGTGGTGGCGTCAGTGGCGTTGGCAAAGCGTTTGGAGCGATGCGGCGTGGACGCCGTGGTAGCGGAGGGAACGGAGTCCGGAGGCCATATAGGGGAGCTTACCACCATGGTGTTGGTGCCCCAGGTGGTGGATGCCGTGAAGGTTCCTGTGATCGCGGCGGGAGGAATCGCGGACGGCAGAGGTGTGGCTGCGGCGTTTATGCTGGGAGCGTCAGGATGCCAGCTTGGCACCCGTTTCGTGGCGACCAAGGAAGCCGTCGTGCATGACAAATATAAGGAATACATATTGAAGGCCAAGGATATTGACACCAAGGTAACAGGGAGAAGTACCGGACATCCGGTGAGGTGCCTGCGCAATCAAATGACCAGAGAATATCTGCGAATTGAGGCGGAGGGTGTGGATTTCGAGAAGCTGGAAACGATGACTGTGGGTGGTTTGCGCCGCGCAGTGGTGGATGGCGACGTGGAGACCGGAAATGTGATGTCAGGACAGATCGCCGGCATGATCAACGAGGTTCTCACATGTAAACAGGTGATTGAGAAGTTGGTGAGCGAGGCCGAAGGGCTGATGAAAGGAACGAATGTATATGAGTAAGATTGCTTTTCTGTATCCGGGACAGGGAGCCCAGAAGGTCGGTATGGGATTGGATTTCTATAAGCAGTTTAACACGGCGAGGGAGATTTATGAGAAGGCCGGCGCCTGGCTTGGCATGGATGTAAAGGAGCTTTGTTTTGAGGAGAACGATAGACTGAATCTGACACAGTACACACAGGCCGCTATGGTGACAACCTCCATGGCCATGGAGAAGGTGGTGGAGGAGCAGGGACTGCACCCTGATATGACAGCAGGCTTAAGCCTGGGGGAGTATTGCGCGATTGCGACCACAGGAGCCATGAGTGTTCAGGATGCGATCGTAACTGTGAGAAAGCGCGGTATTCTCATGGAGCAGGCGGTACCCGCAGGTCAGGGAGGAATGGCCGCAGTGCTGGGCATGGATGCTGAGGCAATCGAGCGTGTTGTGGATCCCATTGAAGGGGTGAGCATCGCCAATTACAATTGCCCCGGACAGATCGTGATCACCGGCATGCGTGCGGCTTTGGACACTGCCATGGAAAGCTTGAAGGCGGCGGGCGCCAGGCGTGTGGTGGAGCTTGTGGTCAGCGGGCCATTTCATTCCATGATGCTGAAAGAGGCAGGGGATCAGCTTGCCGGTGAGTTGGAGCATATTGCGCTTGGGGCGCTGGAGATTCCCTATGTGACAAATGTGACGGCGGAGCTTGTGACAGACAACGGGCCGATCAAGGAGCTTTTGGCAAAACAGATTTATTCTTCCGTGAGATGGCAGCAAAGTGTTGAGCGCATGATTGCGGAAGGGGTGGATACCTTTGTGGAGATTGGCCCCGGCAGAACCTTGACTGGATTCTTAAAGAAGATCAATAAGGAAGTGGCAGCATATAACATCGAGACCGTGGAAGATATGGATACGGTGTTGAAGCAGCTTTTATAGAAGCAATTTTTAGGAAGAAAGCGATAAGGTAAGAGAAGGATGGAAAGCATGGATAAGAGCAAAAAAGTAGCAATCGTGACCGGAGCGTCCCGGGGAATCGGGAAGGCTATCGCGCGCAGGCTTGCGGCGGATGGCATCTTGGTGGTGATCAATTACAATGGCTCCCAGGAGGCTGCCGAGCGGGTCAGGGAGGAGATCGCAGAGGCGGGCGGCGAGGCTGTTGTGTATGGCTGTAATGTCAGTGACTTTGACGCTTGCGAAGCTTTTTTCAAGGAGATCATCGGACAGTATGGTCGGTTGGATATTCTGGTGAATAATGCAGGTGTCACGAAGGATGGTTTATTGATGGCAATGTCGGATGAGG
This sequence comes from uncultured Lachnospiraceae bacterium, assembly GCA_947175035.1. GTDB lineage: Bacteria > Bacillota > Clostridia > Lachnospirales > Lachnospiraceae > Acetatifactor. The sequence goes on from CAMWLG010000079.1 coordinate 3,740, forward strand.
ATTTTTCCAAGGTGCTGGATGTGAATCTGAGAGGAACCTTTCATTGCATCAGGCAGGCTGCAAGGCAGATGTTAAAGCAGCGGGGCGGCAGGATTGTGAATATTTCTTCTGTGGTAGGGCTCCACGGCAATGCGGGGCAGGCAAATTACGCGGCTTCCAAGGCGGGCGTGATCGGGCTGACCAAGAGCGCGGCGAAGGAGCTTGGATCGCGGGGAATCACTGTCAATGCCGTTGCCCCTGGCTTTATTGATACGGATATGACGGCGGATCTCTCTGAGAAGGTGCGCGGAGAGGCGGCGGCAACCATTCCGCTGGGACATTTTGGCGCACCGGAGGACGTGGCTGATGCCGTGGCATTTTTGGCGTCAGAGCAGGCTTCCTATATTACGGGACAGGTGCTTGCCGTGGACGGCGGCATGAGTATGTAGCCATAAAGTTAAGGAGACAGATTATGAAAAGACGAGTGGTTGTGACTGGGCTTGGGGCTGTGACCCCTATCGGAAATGACGTGGATTCCTTCTGGAACGCGGTGAAGGAGGGCAAGGTCGGCATTGACAGAATTACAAGATTTGACACTGAAGGCTACAAAGCGAAGGTGGCCGCGGAGGTGAAGGACTTTGACCCCGGGAAATATCTGGATGCAAAGTCTGCCCGAAGAATGGAATTGTTTTCACAGTACGCGGTGGTGGCGGCCAAGTCTGCCATGGAGGATGCGGGAATCCAGATGGAGCAGGAGGATCCTTTCCGTGTGGGGGTGATCATTGGTTCGGGTGTGGGCAGCCTGCAGGCGACGGAGGCGGCTGTTCTTAAGCTGAATGAAAAAGGGCCTTCCAGGGTGGACCCGTTGTTGGTTCCCAAAATGATCTCAAATATGGCAGCGGGAAATGTGTCCATTGCCACGGGTGCCAGAGGGAAATGCACAAATGTCGTGACGGCATGCGCCACGGGAACCAATTGTATTGGTGACGCTTTTCGGGCGATCCAATATAATGACGCGGATGTGATGATTGCCGGCGGTACGGAGGCTGCAATCTGTCCCATTGGCGTGGCGGGGTTTATGTCGTTGACCGCCCTGAGTACCTGTGAGGATCCGAAGAGGGCTTCAATCCCCTTTGATAAGGACAGAAGCGGCTTTGTCATGGGTGAGGGCGCAGGAATCGTGGTGTTGGAGGAATTGGAGCACGCAAAGAAGAGGGGTGCTAAGATTCTGGCGGAGGTTGTCGGGTACGGCGCCACGGGTGATGCCTATCATATCACGTCTCCCGCAGAGGATGGCAGCGGAGCGGCGAGAGCTATGACGGACGCCATGAACGAGGCGGGGATCACTCCTGCGGAGGTGGATTATCTCAATGCCCATGGTACGGCGACCCATCACAATGATTTATTTGAGACCAGGGCCATCAAGCTTGCCTTTGGCGAGGCTGCGTACCATGTGAAGATCAATTCCACCAAGTCCATGATAGGGCATCTTTTGGGAGCGGCCGGCGGAGTGGAGTTTGTGGTCTGTGTCAAGAGTATTCAGGAAGGCTTCATACATCAGACCGTGGGCACAGAGCATGTGGATGAGGAGATGGACTTGGATTACACAATTGGCGCTGCAACACAGCAAAATATTACTTATGCCATGAGCAATTCACTGGGCTTTGGCGGACATAACGCGACGCTTCTCCTGAAAAAGTATGAAGGTTAGAGAGGCGGTTAGGAGTAGAATATGGAATTGGAAGATATTTTAGCATTGATAGATCATGTGTCAGCTGCGGGACTGCAGTCCTTTCGCTATGAGACGGAGGACTTGAAGCTGACAATCAAGGGCAGCAAGCCTGTGGTATACACGTCCGGCGCACCGGTCGGAAGCGAAAAACAGCAGGCGGTGGTGCAGACCGCGGTGGAAACGGTAATACCGTCCAGCGAGCAGATGGTTCCTGACGGGAAGATTGTCACCTCGCCTTTGGTGGGAACCTTTTACGTGGCTCCCGCAGAGGGGGCGGAACCCTTTGTCAAGGTTGGGGACAGTGTGCAAAAGGGACAGGTGCTGGCCATCGTGGAGGCAATGAAGCTGATGAATGAGATTGAGAGCGATTACGATGGCGTGGTGAGTGAGGTACTGGTGCAGGATGGCGAGCTGGTGGAGTACGGACAGCCCCTATTCTGTATTAAGTAATCCAGTGCGGGTTTAAGCGTGTTTTGACATGCGGAACAGGAGCAGAGATGAACGCTTTGAGTGTGAAACAGATTGAGGAGATCATTCCTCATAGACATCCTTTTCTACTGTTGGATGGCATCGAAGATTATGTGCCGGGCGAGTACGCGGTCGGTTATAAGTGCGTAACTTTTCGGGAGGACTTTTTTGCGGGACATTTCCCGACGGAGCCGGTGATGCCCGGGGTGTTGATCGTGGAGGCTCTGGCACAGGCGGGGGCTGTGGCGATTCTTTCCATGCCGGAGAACAAAGGGAAAATTGCTTATTTTGGCGGGGTGGATAATTGCCGTTTTAAAGGGAAAGTGGTGCCGGGTGACAGGCTGCGCCTTGAGACCAGAATCATCAGACAGAAAGGCCCCGTGGGTGTTGGCGAGGCCAAGGCATATGTGGGCGACAAACTGGTGGTGAAGGCGGAGCTGACCTTTGCCGTGAGCTGAGATGCAGGAGTATAGATATGATTCGTAAGTTATTGATTGCTAACCGCGGCGAGATTGCCGTGCGGATTATCAGGGCATGCAGGGAGCTGGGGATAGAGACGGTGGCTGTGTATTCCGAGGCGGATGCGGACAGCCTTCACTCGGAGCTTGCGGACGAGGCCGTGTGCATTGGCCCGGGTCCCTCGACAGACAGCTATCTAAATATGGAGCGGATTATGAGCGCCGCTATGGTCACCGGTGCGGACGCCATTCATCCGGGATATGGTTTTCTCTCGGAAAACGCGCGCTTTGCACAGATTTGTGAACGGTGCAACGTGACATTCGTGGGGCCGCCTTCCCAGGTGATTTCCAGTCTGGGCAACAAACAGGCGGCGAGAAATACCATGGTGGCCGCTGGGGTGCCTGTGATCCCCGGGACGGACAGTCCGGTGACGGATGTGACAGAAGGGCTTGCATTGGCGGCAAAAATAGGTTATCCTGTGATAGTGAAAGCAGTGCTTGGCGGGGGTGGCAAGGGGATGCGGACAGCCTTTTCCGGGGAAGAGTTTGAGAAAGCGTTTCTCACCGCCCAAAAGGAGGCACAGGCAGCATTTGGCGACAATCAAATGTATATTGAGCATTTTGTGGAGCATCCCAGACATATTGAATTTCAAATTCTTGCGGATGGCATGGGGAATGTCATTCATCTGGGGGAGCGGGATTGTTCCATTCAGCGCAAGCATCAGAAGATGATAGAGGAGTCTCCCTCTCCTGCGGTGTCTGAGGCGCTTCGGCAAAAGATGGGCGAGATGGCGGTGCGGGCGGCTAAGGCCGCGCATTATGTCAGTGCGGGAACCATCGAATTCTTATTGGAGGCGGATGAACGCTTTTATTTTATGGAGATGAACACCCGCATTCAGGTGGAACATCCGGTGACGGAGTGGGTGACAGGGATTGATCTGATCAAAGAACAGATTCGGATTGCGTCGGGAGAGCCCCTTGGTATTGGGCAGGATGATGTGCAGATTAAGGGACACGCTATCGAGTGCCGCATCAACGCGGAGAATCCGAAGCAGAACTTTCGCCCTTCTCCGGGAATTATCTCCACTTTGCATTTGCCCGGAGGCCAGGGAATCCGTGTGGATACCGGGATTTACAGCGGTTATCGGATTCCGCCCTACTATGATTCCATGTTGGCCAAGTTGATCGTGCATGGGAAGGACAGGACAGAGGCGATCGCCAAGATGCTCAGCGCCGTGGGCGAGGTGATCATAGGCGGTGTGGAGACAAATGTGGATTATCAGTTTGAGATTCTGAGCGATGCGGATTATCAGGCGGGCGATATCAATGTGGATTTTCTTAAAAACCATGAAATTGGCGGTGTGAAGATTGAAGAATAATCATTTATTTAAGAAGACAGCAAAATATATTCCTTTGAGAGAAGAAAGCGAGGAGGGCGCGCCGGAGGTTCCCCAGGGGCTTCTGCGCAGGTGTAATGCCTGCAAATCGGCGGTGTTTGTGGAGGAGGTCAAGGCCAATTCCTATATTTGTCCTCATTGTAACAATTATTTCCGGGTTCCCGCTTATAAGAGAATCAGACAGATTGTGGACGAGGACAGCTTTGAGGAGTGGGATATGGATATCCCCTTTTCCAATCCTCTGCGTTATAAAGGCTATGGGGAGAAGGTGCGGGAGCTCCAGGAGAAGACGAAGCTGAAAGAGGCCATTGTCACGGGAAAAGCACAGATAGAGGGCATTCCTGTGGTGCTTGGCGTCATGGATGGACGGTTCCTCATGGCAAGCATGGGTGAGATCGTGGGGGAAAAGATTGCGCGGGCGATTGAGCGTGCCACCCAGGAGCGATTGCCGGTGATTCTGTTTGCGTGTTCCGGCGGTGCCAGAATGCAGGAGGGAATTGTCTCTCTGATGCAGATGGCGAAGACTTCGGCTGCGGTGAAGCGTCATAGCGAGGCGGGCCTTTTGTATATCAGTGTGTTGACAGATCCCACCACGGGAGGCGTGACGGCGAGTTTTGCCATGCTGGGGGATATTATTTTGGCGGAGCCAGGGGCGCTGATTGGTTTTGCGGGGCCCAGGGTTATCGAACAGACGATTCGCCAGAAGCTTCCCAAAGGTTTCCAGCGGGCGGAATTTCTGTTGGAACATGGATTTCTGGACGCTATCGTGCCCAGAGAGCAGATGCGGGAGACTTTGGCGGGATTGCTAAGATTGCACACGAACCAGAGGACAGAAGAAACGACGGAAGGTCAGACAGGTGGCGATTTGCGGAGTAATCTGAGGGAAGAACCTGATTTTGTCCCTATGAGTGCATGGGAGCATGTGGAGCTTGCAAGGGATAAGAAGCGTCCTGTGGGGCATGACTATATAGAGCGTATTTTTACGGATTTCGTGGAACTGCATGGGGATAGATATCTTCGGGATGACCCCGCTGTCATCGGTGGAATCGCCATGTTCAGGGGGATGCCTGTGACGGTGATCGCCCAGGAGAAGGGCGAGGGAACGAAAGGCAATATTGCGAGGAACTTCGGCATGGTTTCCCCGGATGGCTACCGTAAATCCATGCGTCTGTTAAAGCAGGCGGAGAAGTTTGGAAGACCCGTGATTTTCTTTGTGGATACGCCGGGAGCTTTCTGTGGTATGGAGGCGGAGGAGCAGGGACAGGGCGAGGCGATTGCCCGCAATATCTGTGAGTTGTTCGGCGTGAAGGTGCCTGTGCTCTCTATCGTGATCGGGGAGGGCGGCAGCGGCGGTGCGCTCGCCTTTGCGGTGGCGGACGAGGTCTGGATGTTGGAGCACGCGGTTTACTCCATCCTTTCTCCGGAGGGCTTTGCTTCGATTCTTTGGAAGGATGGCTCCAAAGCGAAGGAGGCGGCGGCGCTCATGCGGCTCACAGCTCAGGATTTGTATCAGATGGGGATTGTGGAGCGTGTGATCGGGGAGAGCGAGAATTTCTCCAAGGAGACTATGGACGGTGTGACCGCCAATCTGGAACAGGGGATTGCGGATTTCATGAATCAATATGGAAAGCTTGGCGCGGAAGAGCTTTTGGAACGGCGTTATCAGAGATTCCGCAAATTTTGAGGATGGTGAAGAGGCATGGATAGCCGGGAAGTATTTAATGACGTTTTAGTACATCTATTTAATGAGATCATGCGTTTGGAGGAAGATGTAATTATCACAGATGAGTACAGTGACCTTACCAATAACGAGATGCATGTGATAGATGCGGTGGGGCCTGAGGGCGGCAAGATGTCCACCGTGGCGGGGAAGCTGCGGATTACCATGGGGTCACTTACCACCTCCATGAACGGTCTGGTGAACAAGGGATATGTGGACAGACAGCGCAGCGAGGAGGATCGCCGTGTGGTGAACGTGCGTCTGACGGAAAAGGGGCTTCGGGCCTATGACAAGCACAGGGAATATCACATACAGATGGTGGACGCCATGATACGCACCATGGACGAGGAGGAGATTCCGGTGCTTGCCAAGGCGCTGACGGGATTGAAAGAGTTTTTCTACCAATATAAAAAAGAAGAACAATAAGGGTTTATGTGGAAAACGCACGGATATGTGAAAATATTCGTGTGTTTTTGCGTTAATTCCTACAGTGAAGGTGATTGTTACAAGCTGTTTTTGGCAAGATTTACTAAAATTTTTCTGAAAAAATAAGTTTCCTAGTGGAATTGTGCAAGGGTTTATGTTATAATCAAAGTACTTTCATGAAAATCATAATTGGCAGAGTGCGGACTGCCGCATGGGCAAGGACGGCTCCCGCCAAGGAAAGAGAGGCGTAAGGTGGAACTTAGAACAGCAGTATCACCAAGAGATGTGAAACATTATACCACAGAACGTCTGAGAGAGGAGTTTCTGATTCAGAACCTTTTCGTGCCCGGCGAGATTAAGCTGGTATACAGCCACATCGACAGAATCATCACAGGTGCAGCAGTACCTGTATCGCCCATCAAGCTGACGGCGGGGGACGAGCTTCGCGCTGAGTACTTCTGTCAGAGGAGAGAGTTGGGCGTCATTAACATCGGAGGAGCAGGCACGATCACCGTTGACGGCAAGGTGTATAATGTTGGCTTCAAGGAAGGCATGTATATCGGGATGGGTTCCAAGGATATCGTGTTTGCCAGTGATGACGGGAAGAACCCGGCAAAATTTTACTTAAATTCCGCTCCTGCGCACAGGACATGCCCCACGGTGCTGATCAAGCCTGAGGGAACTCCGGCGGAGGGTGTGGTAATTGTGAAGGATGAGAATAAGGTAGAACTTGGTTCTATGGAGGATGCAAACCACAGAGTTCTCTGCAAGTACATTCTTCCCGGGCAGGTGGAGAGTTGTCAGTTGGAGATGGGAATGACGAAGCTGGAGCCCGGCAGTGTGTGGAATACGATGCCCTGTCACACCCATGACAGACGTATGGAGGTCTATCTGTATTTTGAGATGCCCGAGGATGCTTTTGTGATGCATTACATGGGTGAGCCTCAGGAGACCCGACATATTGTTATGAGAAACGAGGAGGCTGTGATCTCTCCCAGCTGGTCCATCCATTCCGGGTGTGGTTCCAGAGCTTATACATTTATCTGGGGCATGGTAGGTGAGAATCAGGACTTTGACGATATGGACGGCGTGGACATGAAGGATTTGATGTAATCCGCTCAGCCCACGGAAAAGTAAATTGTGAATGAATGTTTGCGTTGACGTGATGTCGCGCCCGGCGCAAATATTAATAAATAATGTAGAAAAGGAGAAGGAAAACATGAGTAAGTACACGAATTTCAGTCTGGAAGGCAAAGTGGCGTTGGTGACAGGCGCATCCTATGGTATCGGGTTTGCAATCGCCACCGCTTATGCAGAGGCAGGTGCAACAATCTGTTTCAACGACCGTACTCAGGACAAGATGGAGGTTGGCTTAAAGGCATATGAGGAGAAGGGCATCAAGGCACATGGTTATGTGTGTGATGTGACTGACGAGAAGGCTGTAAATGAGATGGTGGCACAGATTGAGAAAGAGGTTGGCGTGATTGATATTCTGGTGAACAATGCCGGTATCATCAAGAGAATCCCCATGACCGAGATGAGCGCAGACGAGTTCAGACAGGTGGTTGACGTTGACCTGAACGCTCCCTTTATCGTTGCAAAGGCTGTTATTCCTTCCATGATTAAGAAGGGCGGCGGAAAGATTATCAACATCTGTTCCATGATGTCCGAGCTTGGACGCGAGACCGTATCCGCATATGCAGCAGGTAAGGGTGGTCTGAAGATGCTGACCAAGAATATCTGTGCAGAGTATGCCCAGTATAACATTCAGTGTAACGGCATTGGACCCGGCTATATCGCTACGCCCCAGACGGCGCCTTTGCGCGAGAAGCAGGCTGACGGCAGCAGACATCCTTTCGACGAGTTTATCTGCGCGAGAACTCCGGCAGGCAGATGGCTTGAGGCTGAGGAGCTCACAGGTCCCGCTGTGTTCCTTGCTTCCAGTGCGTCCGACGCGGTGAACGGTCATATCCTTTATGTTGACGGTGGTATCCTTGCTTACATCGGCAAGCAGCCTAGCTAAATACGAAAAGAATTTCTAAGGCAGAAAGGTGTAATATCAATATGAAAATCGCTTTGATAAACGAGAACAGTCAGGCGGCTAAGAACGAGATGATCTGTAGCACGCTTAAGAAAGTAGTGGAGCCCATGGGACATGAGGTGTTCAATTACGGCATGTGCGGTGCCGAGGATCCCAATTCACTTACCTATGTGCAAAACGGCATTCTGGCGGCGGTGCTGCTGAATTCAGGGGCAGCGGACTATGTGATAACGGGCTGTGGTACCGGCGAGGGTGCTATGCTCGCCTGCAATTCCTTCCCCAAGGTGCTCTGCGGGCATATCGAGTCCCCCTTGGATGCTTATCTGTTCTCACAAGTAAACGACGGCAACTGCGTGGCGCTTCCCTTTGCAGAGAATTTCGGCTGGGGTGGGGAGTTGAATTTGCAGTATACGTTTGAAAAATTGTTCTGTGCTCCCGGCGGTGGGGGATATCCTCCCGAGAGGGTGGAGCCTGAGCAGCGCAATAAGAAGATTTTGGACAAGGTGAAGGAAGTGACCCACACGGACATGGTCAGCATTTTGAAAAATCTGGATCGTGAACTTGTGAAGGGTGCACTGTCCGGCGCAAAGTTCCAAGAGTATTTCTTCGCAAACTGCAAATGTGACGAGATTGCGGCTGCAGTGAAAGAGGTTCTGGGATAACAAAGTTTGTGACGATTAACGCGGCCGCGTGAGGCGGCAGAAAGAGGATTACTATGAATGCAGTGTTAGAGCAAATCAGCAAGATCGGCATTGTGCCGGTTGTAAAAATTGACGATGCAAAGGATGCGCTTCCTTTGGCAAAGGCTCTGTGCGCAGGGGGACTTCCCTGTGCGGAGGTTACTTTCCGTACAAGTGCGGCGGCAGAGGCTATCAAGATTATGACGGATAACTTCCCCAATATGTGCGTGGGCGCAGGGACTGTCCTGAACGCAGAGCAGGTGGATGCGGCAGTGGCTGCAGGTTCTAAGTTTATCGTAAGCCCTGGTTTGAATCCCAAGACTGTTAAATATTGTATCGAGAAGGGGATTCCCATCACACCCGGTACTTCCAGCCCCTCCGATATCGAGCAGGCGATTGAGCTCGGTCTTGACGTGGTGAAGTTTTTCCCTGCGGAGCAGTCCGGCGGTCTCGCTAAGATTAAGGCTATGGCAGCTCCCTATGTGAATATGAAGTTCATGCCCACCGGCGGTGTAAACGCAAAGAATCTGACCTCTTATCTTGACTTCCCCAAGATTATCGCCTGTGGCGGTTCCTGGATGGTTCCCGGGGATTTGATCAATGCCGGAGAGTGGGACAAGATTGAGCAGCTGACCCGTGAGGCAGTACAGACCATGCTTGGTTTTGAACTTGCACATGTGGGCGTGAATGCCGCAAATGCAGAGGAGGCAGAGAAGGCTGCAAATCGTTTTGCATTCATCTTTGGTATGCCTGCAAAGGTTGGCAACAGCTCCGTGTTTGCGGGTACCGCTTTGGAGGTAATGAAGGAGCCTTACCTTGGCAAGAACGGACATATCGCTATCCGTACCAACTACATTGAGAGAGCGGTGAACTACCTGAGCACAGTTCTGGGTGTGGAGTTTGATGATTCCACAGCCAAGAAGGATGCAAAAGGTGGTTTGAAGGCAATCTATCTGAAGGAAGAGATTGGCGGCTTTGCAGTACATTTGGTGCAGAAATAATCCGACGAAGTTGGAAGAAATTAAAAACGAAATAAAAAATTTTTAAAGCGAGAAAGGAATATAAGACTATGGCAAAAGTAATTACCATGGGTGAGATCATGCTGAGAC
>CAMWLG010000080.1 GCA_947175035.1 uncultured Lachnospiraceae bacterium
TCGATGTCTATCAGACGATATCAGAGCTTCCTGCGGGAACCTATCGGTTTGAGGGTTATGTGAAAAACGAGACAAAGGCAGGTGTTCTTTTTGGTGGAAGTTATTCTGAAGCTATGGGGAATTTAGAAGCAAGCGACGATGATAACAGGGAGCAGGGCATTGCGAGTGATCAGTGGAAGAAAGTGACAAAGGAGTTCACGTTTGAATCTGCCGTGTCGGATTATGTAGTGGGTATCCATGTGACGGCTGGAGCCAGTGCGTGGGTCTGCATTGATGATGTTTCTCTTGTGTGTGTCACTCAGGAATCGGAAGGGGATAAGCAGACCCCTTATATTGTGGACGGCGATTTCGTGGGCCTGGAATGGAATGGTAACAAGTTTGGAAGCTGGCAGTTTGGGGATTGGACGGCAATCGCAGATAAGGGAGTAAGTTTGAGCGATTGGCAGTCACACAATGGCGGAGGCGCAGAAACCGATACCTGTCTTGGTATTTCGTTTAAGAGTGATTTGACGGATAACGGCAACTTTGATGTCTATCAGACGATATCAGAGCTTCCTGCGGGAACCTATCGGTTTGAGGGGTATGTGAAAAATGCGACAAAGGCGTATGTCTTATTCGGTGGAAATTATTCTGAAGCTGAGGAGAATTTGGGAACGGGCGACGGTGATGACAGGGAGCCGGACAGCGAGAGCGACTGGAAGAAAGTGACAAAAGAGTTCACGCTCAAATCTGCCGTGTCGGATTATGTAGTGGGTATCCGTGTGTCGGCTGGCTCTGGTGCGTGGGTCTGCATTGACGATGTCTCTCTCGTGTGTATCGCTCAAGAGGTAGAAGGATATACATTGGAGGAATTGTCTGCTTTATATGATAAGGCAGCTGCCCTGATAGAGGGAAAGAACGCTGAAGATTTCAAGGCTGGATTTGACGCGTTGACAGAAGCATTGAAGAATGCAAAAACCTTGATTGATGCTGATTCCACGGACAAGACGGCAATCAATACGGCTTATGAGGAACTGGATGCGGCGATGAAGGGTCTGCAGAAAAAGGGCGAGCAGATTACTTTCTATGTTTATGACAGTGCAGCAACCCCCCTGATTGCAAAAAAAGGAGATGCCCTGTGCAAGCCAGGAGAGGATGGCGAAGCGGTTCCTTTGGAAACCTATGATGCGGGAGTAGATTGGGCTTTGTTTTATGCCATGACTGCAGTGGATGGTCACGAAAACTGGTACGAGTTGACCTTTATCATGCCAGAGGCTGTGGAGGGCGCATTCTTTGAACTTTATAGCGGTTCAACGAGCAATTGGATTACAAAATTCACAAATGCCAGCGGGGAGTATACAACAGATATCAAACCGATTCTGGAAGGAAATTGTTATTATAAGGCAGGCAGCTTTTATTCCTCTATTGAGGAGGCAGAAGACTATACTTTAGAGCAGTTGACCGCATTGCATACTCAGGCAGCTGCCCTGATAGAGGGAAAGAAACCCGAAGATTTCAAGGCCGGATATGAAGCGTTGCAGGAGAAGATGGCGGCAGCAAAAACCTTGATTGATGATGCTTCCACGGACAAGGCGGCAATTAAAACGGCTTATAAGGAACTGGATGCGGCGATGAGGGGTCTGCAGAAGCAGGAGACTCAGGCTGTGCTGTACTATTATTCCGCAAGCGCAGAGAAATTGGGCATCAATATCTGGAAAGACGGAGGCGAGAGCCTTTCCACCACAGCGACAGCAGCGGACTGGCATATCTGGAATGCTGGTGATATTCACGGAATGACACCTGTGTCAGGATGTGCGGGATGGTTTTCGATTCCGCTCACCTTCCGTGATGGTGTGGATGCGGCAAAGGCTGGTTTTGACATCTATTATGACAGTGATGAGAATGCCAAGGCGGGAACCATCTCCTATAGCTGGGACGGCGCGGAGATTTACAAGCAGCTTTCTTCCGGAGCGAATCCCTGCTATGCGGTAAAGGGGGATAAGGTCTACGGCGGTACGGCAGATGATGTGGCCGGATATCTGCGCATGATCACGCTGCATGTCTATGGTGGAGGAACCATTCCAAGTCTGCAGCTTAGTGGGACGCTGGAAACCATTGACGACGCGACGAATGGGAAGAAGGCGCTGACCGCGGACAGCACGGACGAGTGGGGCAACAAATATTATAATCTTCATGCGGATGCTGCAGGGGATGGCTGGTATGAGCTGACCTTTATATTGCCCCAGGGTGAGGCATCAGCCAAGCTTATGGGATTGTATCTGGGTGAGAAGTGGAGTAAGGATCTGGTAAACGGCCCCACAGAGAATGATTGGGAGGCCGATATCACTCAGGCACTGGCTGGGTTGACCTATTATAAGGACGGTGTATTTTATGCAGACAAGAGTTCATTGCCCGGCGGTAATCTGGAGGCGGTAAGAAAGGCTCTGGAAATGCAGGTTGCCATCATGAAGAAGCTGGAGCAGAAGAATTATGAGGCGGAGAGCTGGAAGGTTCTGGAGACCAGATTGGCTGAGGCAGAGAAGGCGCTGAAGGATTATGCCGATGTGAAAGAAGGCGATGAGGCAGAGAAGGCTCAGACCGCATTACAGAAGGCATATGACAATCTGATGGCGGCCTTTGAGGCGTTGGTTCCCGCAGGAGAAGCGGAGATTTCCGTGAAACAGATTGCGCTGTCAGATGATTTTATCACAGGTGCAGACCTTTCCTCCTATATCTCTTTGAAAGAGAGTGGAGTTGTATTCAAGGACAAGAAGGGTAATGCGCTGTCAGATGAGGAATTCTTTAAGATGTTGGCTGATGGCGGCACCAACTGGGTTCGTATCCGTGTTTGGAATGATCCCTATGACAGCAATGGAAATGGCTACGGCGGTGGTAACTCGGATTTGGAGAAGGCGGTGGAGATCGGAAAGCTTGCGACCGGCGCAGGCATGAAAGTGCTGATTGATTTCCATTATTCAGACTTCTGGGCAGACCCTGCCAAGCAGCAGACACCGAAGGCGTGGAGCTCTTACACGCTCACCCAGAAGGAACAGGCGGTATATGATTTTACGCTGGAAAGCTTGAATACATTGAAGAGTGGCGGTGTGGATGTGGGAATGGTTCAGGTCGGCAACGAGACCAACAATGGCGTCTGTGGCGAGACCACATGGGACGGAATTGCTAAGATTTTCAATGCGGGTTCTAAGGCAGTAAGAACATTTGACCCGAATTGCCTGGTGGCTGTACATTATACTGATCCACAAAATGGTTTTGGCAAATTTGCCGCTAACCTGAGTGCTCAACAGGTGGATTATGATGTGTTTGCATCCTCTTATTATCCGTTCTGGCATGGAACGACAGCAGAGTTGACCGAGTCATTACAATATATTGCCACAACATATGGCAAGAAGGTTATGGTGGCGGAGACTTCTTGGACTACCACATGGGAGGACGGAGACGGTCATGGCAACACCGCTCCCAAGACGCAGGGCCAGGATTTGAATTATCCGATTTCCGTGCAAGGTCAGGCGGATGAGATGCGTGACGTGGTGAATGCCGTGAATCTGGTAAATGACAGTGTGTTTGGCGCGGGTATCGGCGTGTTTTATTGGGAGCCTGCGTGGTTGTCTGTATATTATGCGTACAATGCGGATGGAAGCGTCAACCAGACTGAATACAATAAGAATAAAGCACTCTGGGAGAAATACGGCTCTGGCTGGGCATCTAGCTATTCCTATGAGTATGACCCTTCGGATGCGGGGCTTTGGTATGGTGGAAGTGCCATTGACAATCAGGCATGGTTTGATTTTGACGGAACAGCACTTCCCACGGCGGAGGTTTATCGCCTGATCCGAATCGGCGCGACAGCTCCACGCAGTGTATCACAGGTGCAAAGTAGAATCACCATGGAGAATGTCAAGGTGGGAGAAGTGATTGCGTTCCCTGAAAGCATCGAGGTATCCTTCAATGATGGCAGCAAGATGGATTGTCCTGTCACATGGGATGAGGATGAGTTGAAGGCAGTCAACACGGACAGGGCCGGTTCCTATACTGTGACAGGTGTTGCTGTTTGCACATATCAGCAGGTAGAGAGCGCTGCCACTACCGTAACAGAGAAGTTCAATGTGACCTTGGAGATTAGAGTGACGTCCGCCAGCAATATTTTGGTCAATCCGGGATTTGAGGAAGGATCAGAGAGCGGCAGTGTGGCAAAGAGCTGGACGATTCAATATGCCAACAATGATTCGTCTGGCTATACCATCAAGCCCACAACGGAAAACCCTAGAAGCGGTGAATATGGGTTGAATTTCTATCGGGAAAGCAAATTGCAGTTTAGTGTGGTGCAGAAGGTGGAAGGATTGGCGCCTGGCAACTACACCTTCGGCGGATATATTCAGGGAGGCTCCGCAGGGTCTGAGGATTATCAGTACGCGGTGGTTACGGTGCATGGAAAGGATGGCAGCGTGGCTACGTACAAGACAAAGTGTTCTTTGAGCGGGTGGCTGAACTGGGCGAACCCTGAGATCAAGGGAATTATCGTGGCAGAAGGAGATTACCTTGAGGTAGGTTTTGAGGTGAATTCCTCCGTGGACGGTTCCTGGGGAAGTATTGATGACTGCTATCTTTACGGAAGCTATGAGTTGATCGTGGATGAAAACATTCAACACGGCAGTCTGACAATCAACAATATGGAGCCCACCAGCGGCGAGGTTGTCAGGGTGACGGCACAACCGGATCAAGGATATGGACTTTCCAAAATCACGGTGACGGGCGATATGGTGACAAGCGCCATTTTGACAGGAAGCTCTGCGGTGGCAAGCTATGATGCAGCTTCACACACTGCCATTTTGACCTATGACGGGTGGGCGGACACCACCGAGGCGGTATTCCCTATGCCGGATGGAATCGTGAAAGTCAGCGCTGAATTTGTAGACTTGTTTGCCGGGGGGGCAATAGACCTTGGGAATGCAGCGATAGAGGTTGATCCCATTAAGCCCCAGTACTACACTGGTAATGCGATTACCCCTGCAGTAACTGTTCGCTATAAAGGCTATACTTTGACTTCTGCTGATTACAGTGCAAGCTATGATAACAATATTGAAGTCACTAAGAAGGATAGTTCTGGCAAGCCTGAGAATCCTGCAGTGATTACTCTGACGGGTAAGGGGCATTTCGCTGGAACGAAGACTGTCACTTTTGAAATCTTGGAGGAGAATCGGATTGATTTATCCAAGGCGACCGTGACGCTTAAGAATTATGATGATGAAACAAAGCAGGCATACTATTACACAGGTGACAAGATCAAGCCTCAAGTGGAGGTTGTGGTTGATGGAACTACCGTGCCGGATACAGGGTATGATGTGTATTATGAGAGCAATGTGAAAGTGGGCACGAAGGCAAAGTTATTTGTGGTTGGCAATGGCGTCCAGTACAAGGGCGTTGTGACAAAGTCCTTTAAGATTGTAAAATGTCCCGTGTCGGCGCTTACAATCAGCAATCCTTCTGGCAGCACTTACACGGGTGGCAAGGTGACCCCTGTCATCACTGTCAAGCAGGGCAACAAGATTTTGCAGCCGAATAAGGATTACAAGATCACCTACAAGAATAATGTCAATGTGAGCAAGTCCGAAACGGACACCTACCTCACGGTGAAAGGCATAGGCAATTATACGGGAGTATCTGAGAAGAAATATTTCCAGATTAAGGCAAAATCCATTTCTGACGTCAGCGTGAAAGCCACGGTTCCCAGTCTTGCGGAAAAGAGTGGTGCCCAAGCGGTGAAGGTGACCATGAAGGACGGCAAGAAGACCATAAGCGCAAGCAATTATGCGATTGTTGATATTCTTAAAGTTGAGGTTAAGGATGATAAGGTTGTTGAAACTTCGCTGGGTGATACCAAGGTGAAAGACGCAGGAAGTTATATTGCGGTGATTGAAGGTAAGAAGAATTATGGTGGAACTCGCAAAGAAGCATTCCAGGTTGTGGATAAGGATCACCTGATTTCCAATGCGGTAATCAAAGCTGACAAGATGGTATACACTGGTTCTGCCATCAAATTTACCACGACAGGTGATGCGGCGAATCTGACAGTTACAATGGGCAAGGGTGACAGCGCTAAGAAGCTGACAGAAGGCACAGAATACACGATTGCCTATGAGAATAACATTAAGGCGGGCAAGGGCACTATGATCATCACTGGTGTCGGAGAATACGCCGGTACTAAGAAAGTCACGTTTACGATTCAAAAGAGAAAAATGACCGATTCCATCCAATGTGAGATTGTTCCTGATGACATCTATGGAATAGAGCAATATTACACGGGATATCAATTGACACCGGATTTGAAGGTAACCTCTGTCAATGATGGTCAGAAGGTATCCTTGAAGAAAGGTACGGACTATACAGTGAGCTACAAGAACAACCTGAAGCCCGGCAGCAAAGCGACCATTGTGATCAAGGGAAAGGGGAACTACAGCGGCAGCGTGACCTTCAAGGACGCGTTTGAAGTACTGGACAGAAAACTGGATGATCTGGCTGTGACGATTACTCCTGTGAGCTACACCGGCAAGGCGATTCGTCCGGAAGTGACCTTTGTGGATAAGAAGACGGGTGTAAAGTTGAATCTGAAGCAAGGCGTGGCATACAGCATCACATACAAAAATAACACAAAGGTTGCAGGCAAAGGAAGCGCTGCAAAACCCTATGTTGTCATCACTGAAAAGGGCATGAATCAAGGCGGTGAAAAGAAGAAAATCGAGCTTGCCTTCACGATTACCACAGCTGCCATCACTGACAAGGATGTAACGCCAATCCTCGCACAGACCTACAAGGGTAAGGAAGTGAAGCCCACCGTGAAGATCAAAGTGGGTGGCAGAAGTCTTAAGGCGGGGAAAGATTATTTGGTGACTTACGTTGATAATGAAGATGTGGGACGCGCGACGGTACAGATTGTTGGTATCGGCAGTTATTCCGGAACCGTGAAAAAGACATTTATCATCAAGTAAAAAAAGATTCGGAATCAATTAAAAAATTTTGAATGGTTGTGGGTGTGGTGACATGCCCACAACTTTTTTATGCGCGGCCCCATGCAGATGAAATATGCCGCCAAAGCGGCGCATGGGGCGCGCAGAGAGTAGGAGAAATCGTCCCTACTCGATTGGAATATGTGTTGATTTGTGTTATTATATGATTTAGAAATGTAATTCAACTTGATAAACAGAGCTATTAATTTGCGTAAATAAACAGAAAGGGCATATTTCATGCCAATGGAAGAAATCGTAAGTAAGGCACGTTCAATTGCCACAGGCATATATATTTTCCTGATTTTCCTCGTGTTTCCTCTCTATGTGGAGGATCATTATTGGGAGATGGGAGACTGTAAAATGAAATTCTATCTCTATACCACAGCGATATATCTGGCGCTGATGCTGGGGGTCGAGCTGGTGAGAGGATTGCACGGGAAGTGGGACGTCCATAATCTGGGTGTCTGTGATTGGTGCGCGATTCTTTATGGAATCTGTGTGATCCTCACCCTTTTGGCGGCGGAGGACAGAGCTGCCGTGTGGGTGGGAGAGAAGGGATGGTATATGGGGGCGGCGGCACAGTTGATGTTCTTGGCGACATATTTCGTTGTCTCCCGAAGCAGGATTCCCGTTCAGGTTCTGGTGTGGTGTAACGCTCTGGGTTCTGGGATTTGTTTTTTGATTGGCATACTGCAGCGATTGGGCTTTGATTTGCTGCATATGTATGAGGGTCTGGCGGATATTTTATTGTCGGATTATCTCTCTACCGTGGGCAATCGCACATGGATGTCAGGATATGCCTGCGCCGTTTTTCCCATAGGGGTGTATCTGTTCTGGCAGGCGGAGAGCAGGAGGCAAAGGCTTCTCTGGGGAGGATATTCCGCACTGGCTTTTGCGGGGCAGGTGGCGACCTATAGTGACAGTGTTTATGTGGGTGTTGGAGTAGTGTTTTTTGCCTTAGGGATTATGAGTATCGGAAATCCCGAGAGAATGCGTTCTTTTCTTCGGCTGCTCTGTCTCTGGTTCGGTCAGGCATTGCTGATGTGCGGGCTGAGGGCACTCTGTGGAAGCCGGGTGCGTGATGCAAGAGGGTTGACTTGTGATATGTACAAATGGCAATGGATGCTGGCAGGGTTGGTGATTTGCCTGGTAATTTTAATCGGGATGGAGTATCTGTTTCAACGCATGACAGAGCGGAGGAAGGTGTCACAGACTATGGATAGGCTGTCCGCGAATCGCGTGTGGCGGATTCAGAGGGGATGTCTTACAGCGACAGCGATCATAGGGGCGCTGGTGGTGTTGCTGATGATATTAAACACCGCGGGAGTGTTGGAGCAGTGGTTTGGCATTACCATACATAATCGGTATTTGTATTTTGATGACGCTTGGGGGGATGCGAGGGGTTGGACTTGGCGGATGACCTGCCGGATGTTTGAGGGACTGCCTTTTTCGAGAAAGCTTTTCGGTGTGGGAGCGGATTGTTTTGCTTACTATGCCTATGGGATTCCTGAGTATGCCGAAACCTTTCGGGAGATCTGGGGCAATGTCCTGTTGACCAATGCACATAATGAATGGCTGAATATGATCTTCTGTCAGGGAATCGTGGGTGGGCTCTCTTATCTGGGGATTTTCGCAAGCGGTGCTGCAGGCTGCCTGCTATACGGTGAAGGAAAATCGGAGGATGAAGGGGAAATTCCGATGGACGCTCAGGAGACAGGGGGTATCAAGCAGGCACTTGTCCCAGGAATCGGACTCTGTCTCTTGGCATATATGGGCCACAATTTTTTCTGCTATCAACAGATTTGTGCAACCGGTCCGATATTTGTACTGTTGGGAATTGGCGTGGCGATTGTGCGGGAGAGTTGGTTTCATAAAGCCAGAGAAGATGACGAGGAACAAATTAGTTTGGGAGTGTTCACTCCATCAAAGAAGGATGACATAGACTAGGAGGGTACATGTGATGGAAAAACGAATTTTGACATATCGCAGATACATGGACGAGTTGCTTACGCAGGAGAACGCAGACTGGGAGAAGGTGAGGGAGCAGCACTTGATTCAGGTTTCCTTTTTCCAGCACGAGAGATTGATTCATCTGATCGTGACGGTGATTTTTGCGGTTTTGACCATGATGTCAATCTGTATGGCCTTTTTTCTGATGGGCATCGGGGCGGAGGGGGCCTTGGGATGGCTCCTGATCATGGTGGCATTCCTTGTGCTGCTGGTTCCCTACATACGTCATTATTTTATTTTGGAAAACGAAGTGCAGAAAATGTATAAGCAATATGACGACATTGTCACAAAGATGGACAAGGACAAGAAGTGGCATTATACATAATCTGCACATAGAATCATTTATCTCCCGTAGAAAATCTGTGCAATGGGAGAGTCGGGTGACAGGACGATGGTCTTATTGTCTCCGGTCATCGTGACTTCCAGAGCGTCCAGGCTTCTCACGAAGGAGTAGAATTCCTGTCGTGATTCGTCTGCATATGCGTCAGAGAGGATGCGCATATATTCTGCCTCGCCCTCGGAGATGAGAATCGCCGCGTTTTTCTCCGCCTCGGAAATCATGACAGTGACTTCCTTGTCGGTGGTGTTGCGGATCATCTGCGCCTCGGAGGAACCTTCTGCAATGTAGGTTGCCGCGATATTGTCGCGCTCGGAGATCATACGCTTATACACAGCATCTTTGTTATCGCTGGGCAGGTCAAGCTGCTTGGTCTCGAAGGCGAGGAGCTCGATGCCATATTGATCCAGTGTAGTGCCAATATTGGCGATAATAGAGGCGGACAATGCGCCGTCCCTGCCGGAGATCACGTCATTCTGTGTGGTCGCACTGATTACGTTCTTGGTGGAGTTATATACCGTTGTGTTCAATCTTGCCTCCGCATTCGTGATGGAGGAATTCAGTGTCTGGGTAAATTTCAAAGGGTCGGTAATTCTCCAGAGGACATAGCTGTCACAGATCATGGTCTTTTTGTCACTGGTGATGACGTCTGACGGGGACAGGTCATACAGGAGTATTTGTTTGGGGAGCTTGTCCACGCTCTGGATAAAGGGAAGCTTAAAGCTCACGCCCGCATTGCTCACCACGTGATCTACCTTACCAAACTGGCGGATCAGACTGTATTCATTTTCATTTGTTATCACAAGGCTTCCTGCCCCTACCGTCAAAAGTATGAGTAAAAGGAGCACTAGACCGATTTTCTTGATGATCTTCATTGTATATCCCTCCTCTTAATTGTTCTGCGAAGCGGTGGTGTCCGTATCGTTGGAATTGGTCGTGTTATTGGAGAAAGCACTGAAAGATTCCACGGGGTAGAACATCTGCATATCCCCGTTTGGACTCTCAATGATCACTTTTAAATCCGGCAGAACCTTCTCCATGGCTTCATAGAACATACGTTGTCTGGTGATGTTGGGGTTCTTGACATATTCCGCGTACATGGCGTTAAAACGCGCCACCTGACCGGTTGCCTCGTTGATGCGGGCGGTTTTTTGCGCTTCCGCGTTCTGAGTGATATTGTCCGCCTGAGCCTGGGCCAGAGGCAGCTGCTCGTTGCGGTACTTGTTGGCATTGTTCAGGGCGGTCTCCTTGCCCTGCTTGGCGGTCTCCACGGCCTTGAATGCCTCCATCACTTCCATGGTGGGTGGTTCGGAGTCCTGAATGGTGATGTTGACCAATTGGATTCCAATATCCTGAGCGTCCAGCCGTTCCGTGATCAATTCCCTGATTTTGGCCTGTATCTCATTCTTGCCCGTGGTCAGTACATCATCCACGGTGTAGCTGCCAATCACGGTGCGAATGCAGCTTTGGCTGATGTTGCGAAGAATCCCTACCGGATTTTTGGAGGCATATACCGCCTTCACGGGGTCGCTATAGCGATATTCTACAAAAAAGTCTACATCCACAAAATTGTAATCAGAGGTGATCATCATGGATTCGTCCGTGCTTTCATTGGTTTCCATGTCATAGCCAATGGCAAAGCCCTGAATGGTGGTGTTCACCTTTCTCACCTGTTGGACAAACGGGATTTTAAAATGCAGACCGGGGGTCGTGACGGCCTTGGCCTGTCCCAGAGTGATCAACACAGCCTGTTCCTGCTCTCCGATCTGATAGGCGGAATTGAATGCCAGGAACATCAATATTACAACAGCGATTACAACGCCTATGACCTTTCCGTTATAGCGTCCCGCTCCTTCCCGTGAGTTATCCGGCCCCATGGTTTCAAACCCCTGGGCGCGGTTCCGTGCAGAGTCTTTTTTCATAATAGAATACTCCTTCCTGTGATGACAGATATCAATAAAATCTGTCAATGACGTCTGTCATTTAGTATGTGTTTCTTTTTAGGAATAAAATCTATTGTACTAAAATTATGGAGAATATGCAACACTTGAGACCCGAACCTTGACAATTATGATTAGAAGTAT
The DNA here is from genome assembly GCA_947175035.1 of uncultured Lachnospiraceae bacterium. Classification (GTDB taxonomy): domain Bacteria; phylum Bacillota; class Clostridia; order Lachnospirales; family Lachnospiraceae; genus Acetatifactor. The sequence goes on from CAMWLG010000080.1 coordinate 11,433, forward strand.
TGACAAAGAACATTATCTAAATTATTTTGATTATATAGTAATGTTAAGTTGCATTCCGTAAGCATGGATGAGGTGGGGCTGCTTTACCGGAACGATATGGAATTTGAAGGAGGATGGACTGTGAAACAGGTGGCACAGCTTGACAGCGGGTTTGACGGGGTTGACTATTTGAGAATCCAGAAGGCGGATGGGAGTTGGGCAAACGGCGGGAACCAAAGTTGGTGGAAAGAAAAAGCAAATAGTCAAAAAGAGAAAAATTATGCGGATCATAAGTCGGACGTTAATTACAGACTGTGGATTGAAGGATGCGGGGTAATTGCGGGAAGTAATGCGGAAATATATCTGTCTCAGCACAATGATGACATTGTGTCTTCGTCAGATTTTTATGACAAGAGTTCCGGCAGTATTGAGAAAGAGGTATACATGGATTATGTGATGTCAAGATTTTCCTCAATATATAAGATATCAGGCAGTTTATTATCTTATATTTCAGGATTACGAGGTGATCAGTTGGCACGAGGAATGAGAAATTATTTATCAACGAACAAGATTGGGTACAGCCATGCACAATGGGCACCCCATTGTTTCCGGAAAAAGGCGCAGCAAAAGAAACTTATTTTGAAAGATATCCGGGAAATGTTGGAAAACAATATTCCGGTTGTGTTTAATTACTACAGAATGGATAAGAAGAACATTACTATGTACTATGATTTGGAGGGAGCAGTTCAAAGGGATGGTAATCATACTGGAACGGATGCGCATTATATGACCATTATAGGATTATATAAATATTTGAATGAAACGTCATTAGACGACCAGTATATTTTAAAGGTGGAGAGCTGGGGTCAGATTTTTTATATCAGATATGATGAATATGCAATGAATTTAAATTATTTTTCCAGCATTTTGAAAATATATTGAGGTGGCAGATATTTTCTACATTGAAAGTATAGGGAGGACACAGCAGAAAAGGTACAATTTTATTTGAAGGAAAGTTGCTTGACAAACCTGTTCGTCTATGTTTATAATAAACCTAATTTCATATTCAAGTGATTTGATTAAGAAAAGCAATGATAAGAAGAAGTAGCATAAGGGGAAACATACAGAAAGTAGCCGGTTGATGAGAGGCGCATGGGAAGCTTTGTGTGAATACATCTTTGAGCTTCGCACCAAATTCTGCAAGACTGTGGATAGTAGGCTGCGACGGTTCCTGCATCCGTTAACGTGCTAGAGTATAAGCCGCAAGGTCGTACTCGAAGAGGTGGACAGTGTGAGCTGTCTATAAACATTAGGTGGTATCGCGAGATAATTAGACTCTCGTCCTTTTGAAGGGCGGGAGTTTTTTTGCGCGAGCAGTGAGGAGCATCCACGCCGTGCTCGCACGGGCGGGGATGAGACGAACGCCGCGGCACCGAATGCGTAGCATGAGGTGAGT
>CAMWLG010000081.1 GCA_947175035.1 uncultured Lachnospiraceae bacterium
AATGCCAATATACAAATGCTTCATGCAGTATATAATTATTTAGAAGATGAGTATGAAGATGCTGATTTCAGCTACGAGTATTATGTAAATGTCTCAGATATCATTCGCGATAAAACCAGCGGAAATGTGAAAGAAATCATCGGGGACAAGGTCACTCGCGAAGTATATGAGGCAAGCGAAGAGGCGCTTTGGAATGGAGAACAGGTGATGGAAGTTTCTGTGAATGATTTTGATAAGATTTACTGTGATGATAATTTGTCGGAAGCTCTTGCAAAATGCTATATGAAAAATAAGTAATTGATAAAGCTCTCGTTTTGTAGAAGCTCTTAACATCCGCAAGATCAAATGGATGCCAAGAGCTTCTACGTGTTCAATCTCAAGTTTGACAGGAGAGAGGACTGCAGGGATAAAAATTCATCCATTTGATTTTAACATCTCAACCAAATTGATAAATCGAGAATCATTTCGGATGGGCTCAAATAGTTCATCCAGTGTCAGCGACCGAAGAATCAGAGGTTTCAGATCCGGTGCTGCATTCAAAACACTTTTTTCGAGATAATCTAATGCTTTTTCATACTCACTGGCACGGATATAACTCTCCGCATAAATAAATCCATAAGACGGGTTCTCAATATGAAATATTTTTTCAATCGCCTGCATCTGTTCACAAAGTGTCAGGATTCGTTCCCGATCCGGTTCCATATCCGCCCGAAGCATGCCTGTCATGGCATTTAGAAGCTGTCCCGCGGATAGTGTCTGTTGACGCAGTAAGGTTTGCATCGCCTGCTCCTTTTCGCCTCTCTTTAATTGCAGACTGACTCTGAGCATCGTAAAATCCACATAATCCGAAAAAGACTTCTCAACCTCCTGCAAAAGACTTTCCGCTCTGTCCAGATCACCCTCTTCAAGGGCGATAGAAGTGAGCATGCTGACAGCGGCTTTATGATAGGCAGGGTCTTTACGGTCATAAATCCACTGGGCTAATTCTTTTTTCTGTTCACTCCACCTACGCTTATCGTCATCTGTTGCGTCAACGGTTGTGGTCAATAATATGCTATAGATAGAAATGGCAGATGTTTTTAATAAAATATCGGAGGGGTATTTCCTTAGCAGTGTGCCCAGATCCTCCTCTGCCTCGTATCCTTTACCGGCATAAGCCATGTTTAGAAGCTTTGCCCCAACATCTCTGATTTCTGTTTCTGACAAGGCTTCCTCGAAGCAGAATAATGTGTTTAAATCGGTATCCAGCGCTCTTGCCAAGGGGCATAGCAATGTGACGTCGGGGAGAGAGCTGTTGGTTTCCCATTTACTGACAGCCGGCGCAGATACCCCCAATTCTTTGGCTAGGGCTTCCTGTGTCATGTTCTTGGCCTTGCGAAGATTTATGATCCTGTTTCCTAATTTGCTTTCCATATGTTTCCTCCATTATCGCTTATTGCAGCTGCTAGATTTAGTATAAGATTTTGGGATTGCGATTGCAATAGAGGCAAAATTAACTTGTGCATATTTTTTCTTAACTGCATGTTAAGTCGTAAATTTTCACACCCAAAATTCCGTATTTGACACCCGCCCCACCAATAGAAAAAAATAAAAAGTCGATATAATAATGATAAGGCTTTTTATCTCATATTCCATGAAAGGAAGTTAAAAGACTGATGAAAATAGCGATTTGTGACGACGATAAGGCAGCAAGGGAACATATTGTTTCACTGATAAAAGAGCAGATACAGGACGCAGAAATTATGACGTTTGCAACAGGGGAAGAAATGCTGAAAGTACGGAGTAGTTTTGACATTTCTTTTCTTGATGTGGAAATGAGGGAAGTGTCGGGAATGGATGTTGCAAATCATATCCGGCAGGAGGAACAGGGAAGCACAAAGAGCATTATTATTTTTGTGACAGGCTATGAAAAGTATATGAATAGCGCATTTGATGTGTCTGCGTTCCATTATCTGTTAAAACCCATTAACGAAGAAAAGTTCCGTAATGTTTTTGGACGTGCGCTGAAAGAGCTGTCCGTAGCGGAAGAACGGACAAAACGGTATATTTTAGTAAGAAACTCCGGCGCACAACAGAAAATTTATTTAAAGGATATTTATTACATTGAGAGTGCAAATAAAAAAGTGATTCTCCATACAAGGACGGGCATACTGGATAGTTATGGGAAAATGGACGAATTGGAACAGATGACAGGCAGTGGTTTTTATCGTTGTCATAGGTGTTATCTTGTGAATATGGAGAAGATTGTTTCTTACAACGCTGATACGATCAAGGTTGCGAATGGGGATAAATTGATACTTGCGCAAAAGAAATACAACGATTTTATCAAGCAGTATATGAAATATGCAAAGGACGGAGGGATTGTCAATGTATGAAGTAGGGCTGTCTATTTCTCTGTACCTTGTAAACAGCATAGCGGGCAGTATCTATATGCAGAAATTTCTTAGGGGAAAGTATCAGAAAAAGATTGTCCTGTTTGCATGGACAAGCCTGTATTACATTATCCAAAGTCTGGTACTGGATAGGCTTGACCGCACCTATCCGCTTAATGATCTTATGGGAGTGCTTACGGATATAGCATTTGTTTTACTCTTAATAATGCTGTTGTATGACAAAGTTTTCTTGAAGCAATTATTTGTGGCGGTTAGTTTTGTCGCAGGAAAAGAGATAATCAAATATATCATAGCGGTTATAAATCAAGGTGAATACTGGGTAATCAGTAAGTTTTCAGTAGTTTTATTAAAGAAAATAACTACTATGAAAGAAGCTGATATGTGGAGTTATATTTTAAGTGTGACTAATGGGCTTGTCTATGTTTTATTATATGCTTTACTTTTGATAGTATATTTTTCCATGATTAGCAGAAAATTTGTTAGAAAAGATTATCAATTCAAGATACACGAATATGCTTTTTTAATTCTGCCAAATGTGTCAACATTGTGTATATCCGTTACCCTTAAATTGATGATTCTATCGGTGCAAAATGGCACAACGGCAAATGTATTTGAGAAAGTACCTGCAACTTTGTTTTGGGTGCCGCTGATCTGCTTTTTATTATTAGGTGTCAATATATCTTCTGTTATGCTATTTCAAAAGTTGGTACAGCTAGGAGAGGAAGAACGGAAACGTGCCATACTTGAAAATCAAATGGTACAAATGCAACAGGAAATTGAAGAAATTCAAGATATATATGCCGATATGAGAGGTCTTAGGCATGATATGAAAAGCCATTTAGAAAGTATAGCGGCAGTTATCAGAGGAATATCCGGTAAGAACAAAGAAGAACTTGACAGCTATATTGAAAAAATGGAAACAACAGTCAGCAGGTTAGACTTTGCATATAGGACAGGAAACCCGATTACAGACGTTATCATACATCAAAAGAAACAGGAAGCGGAAAAGCAAAATATTTCTTTTGAAGCAGACTTTACTTATCCCGATAAGCAGCAGATAGATGTTTACGATATAGGGATTGTGCTGAACAATGCACTGGAAAACGCAATCGAAGCAAGCAGTAAGGTCCCGGGAAAGAAAAGCATCGGTCTGCGTTCTTACATGAAAGGAAATTTGTTTTTTATTGAAGTGGAAAATGATTTTTCAAGTGAAATTATTATTGATAATGAGACGGGGCTGCCAGTCAGCAGCAAAGCAGACAAGCAGCTTCATGGTTTAGGCATGGAGAATATTCAAAGATGTGCCAGAAAGTATATGGGTGGTATAGACATAACAATTCACGATATGGAGAATAGGAAGAAGTTTATTCTCACCATTATGATGTATGAAAAGTATTTCACGCCCTAAATTCCGTAGTTCGCGCCATATCTATGATAGTGAAGTTGAAAAAGTACGATATGTAAAATAAGAACGGTTATTTTATCCAAAAACAGATTTTATAAAATTCAAGGAGGACAAAATTATGGCAATAGCAGGAATTGGAAACAATTACAATAATGTGTATGAGAGTACATATGCTTCACAAAAAAATGAAACCATAAAAAATACAGAAACGAAAGAAGCTGATACAAAGAAAGCCGGAACGGACAGCGTATCAGACTATTATTCCTATTTACAGAAGAATTATGACTGTGTAAAGAATGGCAATGTGGCAATATCGGGTTCTTATCTGCGGCAGTGTGCTAATGATTCAGAAAAGGCAAAGGAATTGGAAAAAACATTATCCTTTTACAATGAAAGTCGTGACAGGGGTTATGCCAATGCAAAGCAAAATGCCCAAAAGTTAGGTGCAAGGCTTGTAAGCTATTCTGAAAGTTGGAGCATTGACAATACAGGCAATGTTATCATGACGGCTTCAGTAACGATCACTTCTGATACAAAAGGTTGGAAAGAGTTAAAAGAAGAACAGGAAGAACGGTTAAAAGAAAAGAAAGAAAAAGCGGAACAGGAAGAGAAAATAAAGGAACAGAAAGAAGAAAATGCGACTATTTCCCAAAAAGCGGAAGTTGTAGGTACGAATATGGACTTAAAGGCATAACGGGAAAAGCAGCGGGGGATAAAACCAGTATAGGTTTATCTCCCGCTTTTTTCATGCTACAATGTTCCCGGTTTGTATCGCCCATCCCTTTGGAAAAATGATATCCGGACGATAAAATAAGTAAACGAAACGCAAAGTTGACAAAATGAAACCACAGATTGGTTGTTTTCCGCTATTGCTTGGAAGTAGAATGTTTGCAGGAGGTGGATAAAAATGACATTAGGACAAAAATTAAAAGCACTGTTGAAAGACAACGGGATGACGCAGGAGGATTTAGCCGAAAGGCTGGAGGTATCCAGACAGGCAGTAGGGAAATGGGTAAATGATAAAGGAATACCCGAAGTAGGGAAATTAATACAGATCAGTAACCTATTTGGCGTGTCAATGGATTATTTGCTGAAAGAGGATTATGAGGAAAAAAATGTATTGGAAGAAAGAGAAGAAAAGGTCATATCAAACAGCGGGTATTATGTCAGCCAAGAGATGTTGGACGGATATTTATCGTACAGCAGGCAGAATGTAAGGCAGATTACGGGAGGGATAAGCCTCTTTCTATTTTCGAATGTCTTTGGCTGTTTTGATCACGATAGCATGATAATGTCCTCTCTTTACTGGCTCACAATGATCGCGGGGGTCATCATGATTCTTTGGCATTTTTTGCAGATCAAGCAGTATCAGGAAATCAAAAATGAACGCCTTACATTTGATGACAAGGTATTCGTGGAATTTAAGAAACAGAGGGAAAACAGAAGAAAGAAATATGCAGTTATGCTGATTGTGGGAGTGGTGATTCTTCTGGCAAGTCCTGAATTAGGGTTTATTTTAATGAATTATTTCGGACGGACAGTTTGCAATGTGTTTGAGTGGGTAGCTGATACCACATGGTTAGCACTGATCATATGGTCGGGAATGTCTATGCACACTGACAGCATTGTCATTAAAAATACAGAACAGACACCCAAGAGCGGTCATATGAAAAGGTACCGTTGGATCTATATGGCGTTGCCGATTACAGTGGTTGCGGTTCTGATTGGAATGCTCACAAACGCATGGAGCCCGTATGCACCGATCATAATCTTGTTTTGCTGTCTGTTGGTCACAACGTGTAAATTACTTATAGAAAGTAGAGGGAAATGAATATGAAAAATTATATGAAAATCGGTATGTTACTTGTGTTAGGGCTATGTATCTGTGCAGGGTGTTCCGCGCAGCAGGAAAGAAAATATACGTTAGAGGAATTAGATAACCTGGCTGAAATCAGAGTATATTCAGCGGAGAGTAATGAGCTTATCAAAACAATCAGTGATGAAGAACAGCTGTATCAATATAATCAATGGTCGCTTTTTTGGGATAATTCGGACATAGAGGAACGCCAGGGCGAATTGAAAAAGGATTTAAAGGGCATAAAGGAGCAATATTATTTGATCTCATACAAGTACCCTGTTGCACGTTTTGGTGAAAAGGATCTGGAAAAAAATGCCACCATTACCTTATATGAGGACACAAATATTATCAAGATGACGGTGGAGGACGAGAGTATCAAAGCATTTTCCATTCCGGAGGGATTTTTGACTTTCTATTATGAGCTATCCGAGGAGGAAATAAATTGTTATCGTTCCCTTGTTGAATAATGGGAGATGCGGGAGGATACCGCCAGATAAATGCCGATCCCGATGACAGGAAGTCCGCTGAATATCAGGGATAGCGGCGAAGCAAGAAGGGAATCCGTCAAATAATTGTACACAGTGGGCAGCCCCGCAAGCGCAAGATAGAAGACCACACAACAGATACAAAGGTTTCGCTTGGAAGGATGACGCTGATACCATGTCGTTTGCACCCAAACGATTGCCAAAGCAAATGCCATCACGACAAAGGCAAAGGGATCGCTTGCGCTTTTCATCACGTCCGCGTGCAGCGCGAGGGCAAGGAGGACTCCGCCGAGAGAGAAGCCTACGGCAGCGATGGCGGTCACGATGAAGTGGGTTTTATATTTCGCTGGGAGTTTCAACGGAATGCTTTCCGTGACCCAAACGGAGAAACTCAAGGTTTGGGTCAGGATTTCCGGAGATGTCTTTAGATGGAATTCTAATGGGAGCTTGGAATAGACAAGCCCTTCGATAGAGACGGGAGCGGCGGCAGAAGTGCAGATTATCCCAATTCCTGCCAGAACCCCCCACAGGCGCAGCCAAGGGAGCGGCTTGCCCCATATGCTGTCGCGTATCAGCAGCAGGACGGCGCCTAAGATCGCGCCTCTTATAATTTGCGCCACCGGTCCGATCATGCCGGATACTCCATATGCGTCCCGCATATAATACTGTGCGTTGCCCAATCGGAACAGATTTTCGTAATCAAATAAAGTGGCAAATATCAATCCACAAACAAAATAAGTAACTGTATGGGCAATCGTGATTTTCTCCACAAAACGTAAATTCTTTTTCAATTGTCTTTTCTCCCTTTTTTGCTATTTTCTTTTCGTTTAAAATAATTTAAATCCAGTATACTTGATATGGTACGATTATCAAGTCCTTGCGACGCAAGTTGCCGTTTGGAACGCATAAGTTGCTTTTTTTGATACAAAAATGATACAATCTGGGTATAAGATAATCATGCAGATAAGGATGAGCGGGGGATAAGCATGTTAAAGATATTGATTGCAGAGGATGAGGAGCCGATTGCGAATTTGATCCGTATCAATCTCACCAGGGCGGGTTATCAGTGCGTGTGGGCGCCGGACGGCAACAAAGCTGCGGATTTGATGATGAATGAGAACTTCTCTCTGGTATTGTTGGATATTATGCTGCCGGAGATCAACGGATATGAATTGATGGAGTATGCCAAACGGCTGGATATTCCTGTGATATTTATCACGGCGCTGGGCAGCACGGAGCATAAGGTCAAGGGACTTAAGATGGGGGCGGACGACTATCTGCCCAAGCCCTTTGAGATTGTGGAGCTCCTTGCCAGAGTGGAGGCGGTGCTTCGACGTTACCAGAAAGTGGAGACGACCTTCACGATTGACAATGTCTTTGTGGACACGCTTTCCCATGTGGTGAGGGTGGACGGGGAGGAAGTGCAGCTCACTGTCAAGGAGTTTGAGCTGTTGCTTTTGTTTGCCAGAAACCGGAATATCGCCCTGTACCGTGAGATGATCTATGAGAATGTCTGGGGTGGGGAGTACGGCGGACAGAGTCGTACCGTGGATCTGCATGTGCAGCGGTTGAAGAAGAAGCTGCACTGGGAGGACAAGATCATAGCGGTGTATAAGGTGGGATATCGGTTGAATGCGTGAGGTCCAAGCTGTAACCAAGATGCAGGGGGATATACATGAGGTTTGCGGATAAACTGTTCCTGTCTACAACTGCATTATTGACACTGATATTTACCGTGTTTGGCACATGGATGCTCTCGTCATACTTTCAGCGCGTGCTGAACCGTGAGATTGCACAGGGTGAGACCCGCAGCCAGATGTTCCAGTATTTATTTGAGATGGCATATCAGTCCATATCGGATTATGGGGAGGACTATGCCATCAGACGGACGCTGGACAATGTCATAGGAAGCGTGGAGGAGGCGGAGACGCGGTGTTTTGTGCTGGACGAGGCAGGGGAATATTATTATGGGGAAAATACGGTGAGAACCACCAACCGGGAAGCGGTGGAAGAGATGGTTTCCCAGCTTCAGGAGAATTTGAGTACAGGCGGAAACGAGGGGATCGGATTTGTCCATGGCATCAGGGAGAGCGAGGATGGGTATCACTTGTTCCATATCTGTGCCGTGGATGTGGGAAAGCAGCGTTTGTATCTGGGAATATGCAGGGATCTCGCCACGATCTATGAGGACAGGCAGGAGCTTTTGAACCAGTATCGGATGGCTTTGGCACTGCTTTTGGCGACGGGAGCAGTGTGTATCTTTCTTTCGTCCAGATACATGACCCGTCCCATCAGCAATCTGGAACGGGTGGCAGGAAAAATCGCAGACGGCAGTTTTGAACTTCGCTCCAAGTATCAGGCGCGGGATGAGATCGGCGCGCTGGCAAAAAGCTTTAACAGCATGGCGGACCGGCTGGTAGAGCAGATGCAGAGCAAGGAGTTGGAGGCAAAACAACAGGAGGATTTCACGGCGGCATTTGCCCATGAGCTGAAGACACCACTGACTTCTATTATCGGTTATGCGGATATGCTGAATACGATAGAACTCTCGGAAGGGGAGAAGCGGGAGGCATATTATTATATCTACAGTCAGGGCAAGCGGCTGGAAAGTCTCTCGCACAAGCTGCTGGAGCTGGTGAGCATGGAGAAGCATCCCCTGGAGCGGAAGGCGGTCAGCGCAAAGCAATTGGAGGAGAACCTGCGCGTCACCATGCGACCTATCTTTGAGAAGCGGGACATTCGGGGCAGAATCACCATGGGGAGAGGAACGCTGTATGGGGATTTTGAACTGCTGTTGTCCCTGTTTTATAATTTGCTGGATAATGCGGTAAAAGCCACGGAGGCAGGAGGATTCGTGCTGTTGAAGGGTACGGCGCTGGACAAGATGTACGAGGTGAAGGTGGTTGATAATGGCAGGGGAATTCCCAGGGATGAGATCAACCGTATCACGGAGGCTTTCTATATGGTGGATAAGTCCCGCTCCCGCAAGGAAGGCGGTGCGGGAATCGGGATGGCGCTCTGTCAGAAGATCATCGCACTCCATGGAGGAAGCTTGCAGATAGAGAGTAAGCTGGGGGAAGGCACGGTGGTGAGGCTTTTGTTCCCGATACAGCGGGAGAGCGGGCAAGGAGATTTGTCATGAGGGGAAGAATCAGTGGCAGAAAAATCATTGTGATATGTTTGTCGGTATTGTTGGTGGCAGGGGCATTCCTGTTGCCCTCGGGACTCTTTGAGCTGCAGGATCGGGCGCGGGCGCAGCAGAGTACCAGCGGGGTGCGGGAGAAGGTCTCCCTTGAAAATCTTTCGGAGAATTATGAGAAATCCCTGCATAACCGTATGAGTATCCTGGCAGAGAGATTGGGGGATGGGCGCAACGCGGTTTATGTCTCCGAGTCGGAGGTGACATTGACGGAGGACGAAAAGGTAGAATTTCTGACAAAATTGCGGGAACATGAGATATTGTATTTTTATGACAAGGGTTTTCGGTATGTGGATCTCTATGCCTTGGAAAAGCTGGAGGATGACAGATGGAAGTCCTATGTGATCTATGACTCTCAGGGAATCCTGCTGGTGTGCTATTATATAGAATTGTGGGATGGTGAAATTGGTGAATTGCAGCTGTTGGTTGATGCGGAGGACGGCAAGATTTATTATGAGCAGGGAATTGATTATGGACAACACACCTTGGCGGAGAGCGGATATGAGAAGAAAAAGAAGGATAGTGTTGCCATGGTGAAGGTGGATGCCTGGCTCTACGGGTGGATAGAAAGCATGACAAATACAGAAATTGCTTTTTGGGATGTTTTTTGGGAATTGTTGATGTATTATGAGGTGGATTACATGGAGGACAGCGGTTATAAGGAGCAGTATCATTATGACAAGGAAATGAACAACCACATGGTAGATTTCACAGGCAAGGAGTTTGCGAAATACTTAGGTGACAAATATCCGATCAAGGGATTTGGGTCGGATGATGACTGGTGGATGCAAATGGAGTTGATTTATGGGGACGGGAGGCTGGTCTGGGAGCTTGATAATGGGCGCAAAAGGGTGTACGGAGACGGGGGCAGGGCAGAATTTTTTCAAGGATTTCCTGCCTTGGCGGGGCTGATTCCCGAGTATCAGGATCATAAGATCTATGAAGAGGCGGAGGACGAGTCAGAGGAGGAATTTTAGAGATATTTTGCAGGAAAAATGTACAAGTTTGATACAAGTAGGTAATAAAACAGATACACCTTCCCGTTAGAATGGATTTATCAAACGAAGGAGGTGTATTTTTTATGTATCAAAGACAAAATGCAATTCAGAGAAGGAAAAAGAAAAAAGCTCCCAGGTGTCTGGGAAAATTGTTGTTGATATTGTTGTGGGTAGCGGCGGCATTCTTTATGGGCAGGGCGGTTGGTAAAGCTGAAAAATATTATGGGATCGTGGAATATCAGCCGGAAGAGTTTGGGGAACAGGGTTTGGAGGATGATTTGGGTGGCGACGAAGCCGAAGCATTGATTTTGGTGAATAAAGAGAATCCCCTGCCCGATGATTATGAAGTGGAGCTTGTGACGCTTCCGGACAGGGTTCACAAGGGGGCATCCCAGGCATACGAGCCGCTCTGCGAGATGTTGAACGCCGGGAGACGGGAGGGGTTGGCTTTTGAGGTATGCTCCGCCTATCGGGACATCGAGCGTCAGCGTCAGCTTTTTGAGGAGGATGTGGTCGCGTTGATGGCGCGGGGGTATAGCTATGAGAGAGCTTATGAGGAGGTGGCGAAGGAGACCATGCCGCCCGGGTGCAGCGAGCATTCCACGGGGCTTGCTTTCGATATCGTGGCGCTGGATTATCAGCTGTTGGACGCGGGACAGGAGAGGACAGAGGAGAATATCTGGCTGCGGGAGCACTGTGCGGAATATGGTTTTATCCTGCGTTATCCTAAGGACAAGGAGGATATCACACAAATCAGCTATGAGAGCTGGCATTTTCGGTATGTGGGCGAGAAAGCGGCAAAGGAGATTATGGAGCGTGGTATCACCTTGGAGGAATATTTAAAAGACATATAGGGGCGGCAAAATACGGCTGGCTGTGCATTGTGATATGGGTTGACACATATATTGTAAAAATGCATGTCAGGGCTGACATGAAGGATTAGGCGGGTATGATGGCGCAACTATTACATAGATTGGATGAAATTGTGTGGGGGCCATGGCTTCTGGGACTGCTTTTGGGAACGGGGATATTTTTAATGTTGAAACTGCATTTTCTGCCTCTTAGGAGGTTGGGTTATGCGCTGCGCTGCATCATAGGGGCGGATGGAAACAGAGAGAATAGTAAGGGGCAGTCCTCCGGGGGCAATGTGTCCCCTTTTGCTTCTCTGACGACGGAGCTTGCGGCGACCATCGGAATCGGGAATATCGTGGGGGTGGCGACGGCTATGATCCTGGGAGGCCCGGGGGCGCTCTTCTGGATGATGGCGGCAAGTGTGCCAGGGCTTGCGTTAAAGCTGGTGGAGAGCACTTTGTCCGTGAAATACCGCGAGAGAAATATGCGCGGGGAGCTGGTGGGCGGCCCCATGTATACTTTGCGGAAGGCATTTCCGTGGAGACGGGCAGGGAGGGCTCTTGGAGGGTGTTACGCGCTGCTGGCGGTGTTTGCTTCCTTTGGCATGGGAAATATGACACAGGCAAACTCCATTGCGGATGCGTGTCTGGTGACATTCGGGATACCGAAGGCTCAGAGCGGACTTATTTTTTCGATTATCACGATACTGGTGATATTGGGTGGAATCAAGGCGATTGGGAGCGTGACAAGAGTCATGGTGCCGTTGATGGGTGGCTTTTATCTGTTGGGGACATTGCTGGTCATTCTTCATAACTTTGCGAATATTCCGCAGGGACTCATGGCAATCCTGGTGATGGCCTTTGCGCCGGAGGCGGTCACAGGCGGTATCTTGGGAAGTCTTACTTCTACCATGATGCTTACCATGGGAAAATCCCTGCGGTATGGTGTTTCCAGAGGGGTGTTCTCCAATGAGGCAGGTCTGGGGGCCGGTGGAATCACTGCGGCCGCGGCTGAAACGAATGATTATATCAGACAGGGGTATATCAGCATGACGGGGGTATTTTTTGACACAATTGTCATTTGTCTGATGTCGGGGCTGGCGTTTGCGTCATCAGGGCTTGTGGGGACGGTGACGGAGTCGGGGGAGCCGCTCACGGGGACAGCTTTGACCATTGCGGTATTTTCCCAGACCTTCGGGGTATGGGGGGCGCGGTTTGTGAGCGTCAGTATCTTATTGTTTGCCCTTGCCACCATCATTGCGTGGGCATATCAGGGGGAGAAGGCATTTGAGTATTTGACAGGGGGGAGGCGTTCTGGAATCTGGTATCGTTTCGTGTATGCGCTGCTGGTGTTGGTGGGGGCGGTGGGTTCCTTGGAAGTGGTGTGGGATTTTTAGGATATCTTTAACGGG
>CAMWLG010000082.1 GCA_947175035.1 uncultured Lachnospiraceae bacterium
TTGCGGCTCACCTTTTATTTCATTTGAGGGCGCTCCGCTCATGAAATAATTTGTAAGCAGTGCTTTGTGTGCGAGCACCCACGCACAGCTTACAAATTATCTCATGGCTGAACTGTTACCCTAATATCTCCGGTGAATCAGGTAATTGACCAAATCCTCCATAAATGAGGAATCTCCCGGCATCCTGCGCAAGATCTCTATCGCCTCATTGGACAGACGCTCAACCTCCGCACCGGCTTCCTCCACCCCATGGAGCGTCACATAGGTCTGCTTGCCGTTTGCCGCGTCACTCCCCACAGGTTTTCCCATCTCCCCGCTATCCCCTGTCACATCCAGAATATCATCCTGAATCTGGAAAGCAATGCCGATATCCATAGCACACTGCCCAAGTTCTGTCTTCCATTCCCGGGGCATCCCTGCCAAGATAGCCCCTATCATCATTGCCGCCTTGATCAAAGCCCCCGTCTTATGAGTATGAATATATAAAATCTGTGCTTCCGTGAGTGGGTCGCTTTGCTGCTCCGCCTCAATATCAGCCGTCTGACCTCCGATCATACCACCGATACCCGCGTTAAATCCCAGCACTCTCAATGCGGAAGCCACACGCTGATAATCCTCCACCGTCCGACAGCCGGTAAATGCCTGAACAGCAGTCTCAAAAGCATAATTTAACAGACCGTCTCCTGCCAGAATCCCCATGGCGTCCCCGTATACCGCCCAGGTAGTCTTGCGCCCCCTGCGATACTCGTCATTGTCCATGGCAGGCAGATCATCATGAACCAAAGAATAGGTGTGTATCATCTCTATGGCAGCCATAAAATTCTCGATTCCATGCCCCTCTCCGCCAAACATCTGATACATTTCCTGCATCAGAATAGGGCGCAGACGTTTCCCGCCGGCCAAAAGACTATAATTCATGGCCTCCACAATGGTCTTGGGGGCACATTGCTCATCCGGAAGATATTTTTGCAACAGCTCCTCCACATGAGCGGCTTTCTCAGCCAGCTTCTCCTGAAAATTTACTTCTTTATTTTTGTGATTCTCATCCTGCATCTCATAACTCATATTTCTACAGTTCCTCCAGACTACCGTCCTCCGCCAGCTTTAGCACCTGTTTTTCCACCCGGTCTATCTGTTCGTTGCAACTCTTCAAAAGCGTCATGCCCTCACTGTAGGCAGTAAAAGCATCCTCCAAAGAAATCTCCTCATCCTCCAAACGAGCGATGGTTTCCTCAAGACGGGCAAAACCATCCTCAAGAGAAATCACCTCCGGAGCTTTTTGCAACTGCTTGTCCGACTCCTTTTCCTGCCCTTTTTCCAACTTCTTCCCCGCCATATTGTCAACCGTGCCTTTCTATTGTGATATCTGCTGTGATGTCCGCTTTTCCGATTCCGTTGTTTTCAATTCAATTCTTTCCGATCCCAGTCTTTTTGACTTCCGTCACCTGCGCCCGGAACACGCCATCCCGCACGCGCACAGTCAATTCCTGCCCTATGTGCACTTGATCTACCGAGCGGACGTTACGTTTCTCCTGATCCTCCACATAGGAAAAACCACTGCTCAATTTCTCCAAGGGCGAAAGTCCCCTCATGCGCTCCACATACAGATCCAATTGATGCCGTTTTCTTTGGAGAATCTGATTCATAGCTGCCTGCATCTGCTCCTCCAATCGGAGACTATATTGTCTTCTGTCCCGTATTCTGGCCGCGGGACTGCAATATTTCAACCGCATTGAATAATTGCTTAGGCGTTCCCGCTCCGTGGAAAGCTTTCGCTGCATTAATCGAAGCAATTCTTCCCGATAGCCCTCGATACTGCCCAGAATATCCCTGATATCCGTCACCGCAAGCTCTGCCGCCGCCGAGGGCGTGGGAGCACGCAAATCTGACACATAATCTATGATCGTGGTATCCGTCTCATGCCCTACCGCCGAGATAATGGGAATAGAACAGTCGAACACCGCCTGCGCCACAACTCTCTCGTTAAATGCCCACAAATCCTCAATAGAGCCTCCCCCGCGGCCCACGATCATCACATCCACATTCTGTCTTTCCAAGGCATGAATTCCTTGGACAATGCTCTCCGCCGCAGCCTCGCCTTGCACAATGGCAGGGTAGAGAATGATCTGGACATAGGGGTTTCTCCGGTTTGCGATCTGGATAATATCCCGCACGGCAGCTCCCGTGTCCGCAGTCACCACACCTAATGTCTTGATATATTTGGGAATGGGACGTTTGTACTCCTGGGCAAACATGCCGCATTCCGCCAGCTCTGTCTTAAGCTGTTCAAATTTCTCATAGAGAAGCCCTGCCCCGTCCAATATGATCTGCCTGGCATAAAGCTGGTATTTGCCGTCCCTCTCATACACGTCCACGGTGCCGCCCACGACCACCTGCTGCCCCTCCGCCAGCCGGAAAGACAACCCCGCACGCTGCCCCGCAAACATCACACAGCTCACAGTTCCCTTCTCATCCTTTAACGTAAAATAAATATGTCCAGAGGAGTGATATTTGCAATTGCTAACCTCTCCCCTGACAAAGAGAGACTGCAAAAGATAGTCCTGCGTGAACATATTTTTTACATAAGCATTCAATTGTCCAACTGTGTATACATTACGAATCGTTCCCACCCGGCTTTACTATTTTGGCAAGAATGGCATTCACAAACCCGCCTGATGTCTCCTGTCCGTATTTTTTGGCTATATCCACCGCCTCGTTGATGGCGACCGCTTCCGGTATATCCTTGTCATAAAGAATCTCATAGATTCCCAAACGCAGCACGGTAAGCTCCACCTTCCCCATGCGGGAGGTATCCCACCCTTCCGTATGGTCATCTATCAGCTTGTCAAGCTCCGGAAGCTTCTCTTGAACTCTTCCACATCTATCTACAATATATGCGATGTCTCTATCACTCACGCCATGCTTGTCGCTTGCGTCAAGCCCGGTATCTTCGACAGGTAAATCCTCCGCAAAAAGCGCCTTTTGCTCCTCCATCTCAGAGGCCGAGTTAAACTCCGCCCGGAACAAAAGCCGGAACACCTGCTCCCTCAGTTCGTGTCGTCCCATCATTTTATCTGTCCTTTTTCATGTTCACACCGGCAATTCTGATATTGACACTGCTGCATGTCAGACCCGTCATATTTTCCACGGCACTCTTTACTTTGTTTTGTACCTGTTGACAGGTTGCAGGAATATTAAAACCATAATCCATAGTCACAGCCAAATCCACATTGACCGTGCTCTCCTTCACCTCAACGCGGACACCCTTGGTCAGCTTCTTCACCCCAACCTTGGCCATCAATTCATTTGAAATGTTTCCCGTCATGGAATGTACTCCATCCACCTCGGTAGCAGCCAAAGACGCAATCATTGCAACTACGTCATCCGCTATCTGTACAGCCCCCACATTCTCATCCGCTTTGAGAATCACCGTGTTCTGATCTGTTTCTCTCTCCATCACATTTCCTCCGTTCTGCTATATTGCCTATTATACCACAGTTACTGCTTACTTGTCACCATAAAAAATGTCAATGTCAATTGCTGGTCACTGTTGGAGTAGACAAAGGAACTGACCCCTGTCCCCTTCAAATAATTAAAGATTTCCCTCCGCTCCAACAACGCCTCGCACATGGTATCATAACACTGTTCATCCGCACAGCGAAGCGATATATCGTAGCGTCCCTGCTCCAGCCTCTTATTCACCAGCTTCGTAAGCTGCTCCTTGTCATATTCTTTAAACAGCGCATCCTCCCTGACAAAATAATTATCCTTTTCCGCCGTACATTCCGGCATCCCCGCCGATGTGTCCAAAATATGTGTCCGAAGCAGCTGCTTGGTGGTCACACACAAATAGTCATAACTGATCTCCGGAAGCATGTTCTGCTGCTCCTCCGACTCCCCGTCGTCGCTTTGATAGGAGATATCCCCCCATGTGGCATCCACATAATAGTAGTCCCCGTCCGCCTTGACCAGATTCCATGCGTGTCCCTCTCCTGTTTCCCGCACTTTCCCCTGTACCAAGGCACATTCCACCCCCATACGGTTCAGCAGATATTGAAATGATTTGGCATAACCCTGACACACAGACGCATGCCCCACAAACACGGAGTAAATATTTTGATTATTCTCAGCTTCCAGATCATACTCCGTCTCCGTGATCAAAAGATCATAAACATATTTAATCTTGTCATAATCGCTGGCACCTTTGGGTGCTTTTTCTAAAATCTTGCTAACCTCAGCCTCTATTTCCTTTCTTCTCTCCAACACGACATCCTTATCCATGTTGTAAGTGCCCGAAAATTCAATAGCCACTGTTTTCTCCGCCCGGGTGTACTGCGTGTAATTATAGCCCTCCACATAGAAAAGCTCAGGATGGTCATTCAGCACCGCCTGGAATATTTTGTCCACTTTTTTCTCGTCTAAACCCGCCTGAATCCCTTTCTCCGACAGCTTTATCTTACCTGACAGTTCCCCCATGGCCTGCGCCATATCCTGATACCACAATTGCTCGTTTGCATCAAGCCTCGCATACTCAAAACCGACAATCTCCCTGCAGAGAAAATTCCCATCCTCCGGCAATTCCCACACATCCCCGTCGGACACAGGTCTCTCCTCGTCCCCCTCGAAGGTTCCCATTCCAACATTCTCAATCTCTTCCAAGGATATGACCCGCTCTCCCCGCCTTGGCGGGACAGTCTCTTCCTCCAGCCAGACATATTCCGGCACACAGCCTCCCAGGCAGACCGCCATGCAGACACAGCCCACCATAACCACCATGCTCCTAAAAAAAAGATTGTCAGGCATTTTTTTCTTCATAAACCTAGTCATATATCCTTTCTCATATGCCTAATTTCTGCTAAACTCTGTCAACACCAGTCCAGGATTCCTGTCCAAAGTCATACCGATGCTCCATGCGTTGACAAAGAGCAGCAGCGGATTCCCCTTCATATCCTTCACCTTTTTCATATCGGAGGTTCCCGTAAGTTTATCCAGATCAATCTCATCCTTATTCTCAATCCAGCGGATATGCTCATAGGGAAGATTTTCCAGACGAATCTCCACGTTGTATTCATTTTCCAGACGGTATTTCAACACGTCAAACTGCAGCACGCCCACGACGCCTACGATAATCTCCTCCAGCCCCGTGTTGAACTCCTGAAAAATCTGGATGGCACCCTCCTGGGCAATCTGCTCGATTCCCTTCACGAACTGCTTGCGCTTCATGGTGTCAACCTGCCGCACCCTCGCGAAATGTTCCGGGGCAAAGGTGGGAATCCCCTCGTACTGAAACTTCTCCTTGGGCATACAGAAAGTATCACCAATGGAAAACATCCCCGGGTCAAACACGCCAATAATATCCCCCGCGTATGCCTCATCCAAAATCTTCCTCTCATCCGCCATAATCTGCTGAGGCTGTGACAGGCGCAGCACCTTGTTGCCCTGCACATGGCGCACCTCCATATTGGCGTCAAACCTGCCGGAGCAGATGCGAATAAACGAAATTCTGTCCCGGTGCGCCTTGTTCATATTCGCCTGAATCTTAAATACAAAGGCGGAAAATTCCTGCTCTGTAGGCTCGATCAGACCGATATCCGCCTTCCTTGGAAGCGGAGGAGTCGTCATATTCAAGAAATGCTTCAAGAAAATCTCCACGCCAAAATTGGTCAGCGCAGAGCCAAAACAAACCGGCGTGAGCTGCCCCGCATGGACTTTTTCCATATCAAATTCCGCACTGGCACCGTCCAAAAGCTCAATTTCCTCCAAAAGCTTGTCCGCCGCATCATCCCCGATCATTTCCCGAAGATGCGCCTCGTTTTCCACGGGAATCTCCGTGGCGGTTCCCTCCTTTGTGCCCTTCTCCGTGTCAGAGTAGGATATCACACATTTCTTCTCCCGGTCGTAAACCCCCTTAAACCCTTTACCTGACCCGATTGGCCAGTTCACGGGGCAGGTAGCGATCCCCAACTCCTTCTCAATATCATCCAAAAGTTCAAAGGTGTCATTGGCATCTCTGTCCAGCTTATTGATAAAAGTAAAAATCGGAATCCCCCGCATACCACAGACCTTGAACAGCTTCCTGGTCTGAGCCTCCACTCCCTTGGATGCGTCAATCACCATCACCGCGGAATCCGCTGCCATCAGCGTCCGATAGGTATCCTCCGAGAAGTCCTGATGCCCCGGCGTATCCAGAATATTGATACAATATCCGTCATACTCAAACTGCAATACAGAGGAGGTGACGGAAATTCCCCTCTCCTTCTCAATCTCCATCCAGTCAGACACCGCGTGACGCGCCGTGGCCTTTCCCTTCACACTGCCCGCCAGATTGATCGCACCACCATATAGCAAAAACTTCTCCGTAAGAGTAGTCTTGCCCGCGTCAGGGTGAGATATAATCGCAAACGTGCGACGACGGTTAATTTCTTCTGTATAATTACTCAAAATAGCATCCTCCGTGTTTGTTTGATTCCAATTCCATCTACAGCATATTTTCCCCGGAAAACTCCGGCACAATACCAAAATATTGTAACACAGTAGCCCCTATATCGGCAAATGTTTTTCTCGTACCTAGATTTCTGGGCGTTATCCCTGCCCCATACATGAGAAAAGGGGTATGCTCCCGCGTATGATCCGTGGTGGCGGTGTATGCCGGGTCACATCCGTGATCCGCTGTGAGCATCAACACATCCTCCGGCCGCATCTTCTCCAAAATCTCAGGCAGCCTCCCGTCAAAATAGGTGAGCGCCTTCGCATAGCCGTCCACATCTCTGCGATGCCCATAAAGCATATCATAATCCACCAGATTAATAAAGCACAATCCCTCAAAATCCCTGTCCAGATATTCCAAGGTTCTCCCGATTCCCTCCTCGTTTCCGGAGGTATACACCGACTCCGTGATGCCCTTGTCCGCAAAGATATCCTTGATCTTACCCACGGCGATCACGTCTTTGCCCGCCGCCTTCAGCTGGTCTAACATGGTCGTGGCCGGCGGTTCTATCGAAAAATCATGCCGTCTGGACGTGCGGGTGAAATTCCCCGGCTCCCCGATAAAAGGCCGGGCAATCACGCGGCCCACGCCGTGTTGTCCCACAAGTATCGCCCGCGCTATACGACAATATTCATAAAGTGTCTCCGGCGGTACGTTTCTCTCGTGGGCAGCAATCTGGAACACGCTGTCCGCCGAAGTGTAGACGATCAAGTCCCCCGTCCGCAAATGTTCCTCCCCATAGTCGGCAATCACCTTTGTTCCTGAATAGGGCATATTACACAATACCCCTCTCCCCGTCTGTTCTCTAAAGGGTGCGAGTACCTCCTCCGGAAACCCTTCCGGATAAGTAGGTAGGGGTTTGCCGGAATACACCCCCGCAATCTCCCAGTGCCCGATGGTGGTATCTTTCCCTTTGGACGCCTCTCTCATGCGGGCAATGGTGGCAGTGTGCGGCGCCTTCGCAGTGCGAGTCACCTCGCCATTCCCTGCTGCCACCTTGATGCCCTCTATCTGGAAAAGCCCGAGCTTCTGCATATTTGGCACGTGAAAATAGGGACTCTTCGAGACACTGTGAAGAGTGTCCACCCCCACATCACCATAGTCTGCGGCATCCTCCATCTCCCCGATTCCAAAACTGTCAAGCACAATCAAAAACACTCTCTTCATGGTATCTCATTCCTTTCCAGCATTATGTATAATCAGCATACCACAAAAATCTATTCCACAACAGTGCTGATTATAATATTTTCTGCGGAAATTCCTGTTTTGCGCTTCACGATGTCCTCAATCTGTGCCCGCTGCGCGTCAGAAAGATCTGCAGCGTTCACCACCACGTCCACCATATCATCTGCAATACTCACCACCACGCCCGAGAATCCCTTTGCCTCCAACAAGATCTCCGCCGCGGATTCCTTCTCTGCAATGACGGTCATTTCCACCATGCTGTCAACCGCATCCTGCTTCTGTTTCTCTGTCAGTCCGTCGCTTCCGATGACCTGCATCAGTGTCTCTTTGTTTTTTGCCCTGGTCTGTTCCTTCAAAAGCTTGGCGTCCGACAAAACCGCCACACCTGAATTGGAAGTCAACACAGCTTCCCCGGGAATCTCCCCCTCCTCGGGAGTCACTTTGGCTACTGACATGCCTCCCTCGAGATAATTCTCTGTAAGTATATCCACATCCGAGTCCAAACTCTCAATCTCCGTGATTCCTGATGAAAGCAAATCCTCCTCTGACAGGTCAAGCAGGCCATCCACGTTCATAGTGTTCCCCAGACTGCCGGCGGTATAATTCTCCGTGATGATCCCCGAAGAATCCACGGGGTTCACCACATTCCCATCATCCACCGTCAAATATTCCTCCTCCAGATTGGTCCCCGCAAACTGCAGATAACCCGCTATGGCAATCATAATAGCAAGTGCGGTAATCATTAGCTGATTTTTTTTGACTAAGTTTTTCACAGTGCTCTCCCTCTTTTTTGATTTTTATGGAAGTCCTTTTCACTTCATTGTATGAGCTATGGGACGAATATATGAATCACCCTTGTACAGTTCGCATAGGCACCACCTTTACCCGCTGTGCCTCCACACCAAAAAGCGCCTGCACAATCTCCGAGATCGTGCTGCTTACCATGTCATCCCCCGCCCCTTCCGCGACCACCAGAACCCCTTCCACCCGTGGGTTCAGGGTCTTAACCACATAAGGCTCACTCGTGCCGGAGCCGCTCAGGTA
Source organism: uncultured Lachnospiraceae bacterium (assembly GCA_947175035.1). Classification (GTDB taxonomy): domain Bacteria; phylum Bacillota; class Clostridia; order Lachnospirales; family Lachnospiraceae; genus Acetatifactor. The sequence goes on from CAMWLG010000082.1 coordinate 8,717, forward strand.
GACAGTGCTGTCCCCGCTCTCATATTGGGTCACAGTGCGGGTGCCGCCCTCGCTGTCTTTCTCAACCGTGTTGGAACGCACCACCGGCGCATCCTTTTCCACCACAAGCTCCTCAGAGGAAAAAAATGTCAGCATCACCTCCACCTTACCCACACCCTCCACGGAGGATAACAGCGCCTCCAGCTTCGCCTCCTGCAGCACGCAGTATTCCTCCAAGACGGATGAATCCCCCTCCTCGCCGGCTTTCCCGGAGGTCTCCACGGCAATGCCATCCTTGACACTCACACTTTGAACGGTATCATGAAAAGGGTCTGCCAATCCTCCCAATCCCGTCAGATCCCCAGCTCCCTGACCGCTCTCCTTCGTGGGCAGGGCGATAATGAATAAAAGGATTCCCAGCAAAATCAATATGATCAGATTATCTTTGCGAAACCATTTCCCCCGGAATATGCGGTTAATTCGTTCCTTCACGCTTTCCCGTTCTTGTTTCTTTTGTTTCTGCGGCTGCAGCATCACCATCTTCCTTCACACCTCCCTCCTGTTCTTCCTGCATTTTAATCTGAATTCTCTCCACATTCTCAATCTCTATCGCGGAAATCACATTCTCCTTCTCCACCTGCGTCTCCGACTCCTCAAGCCGGATTCGCACCTCCTCCAAAGTCATTTGCTCCAACAGCTTTTCCCCGTTTGCATAATTCTCTACCGCCTGTTCCATGGATATTTCCAGCTGCTTTTCAAACCATTCCACCCGATCCGCCATGCTCTCTTCCCCATCCTTTGTAAAGAAACTGCTCACCGGCAGGAATAACTGCATCAACATCATGGCACTCACAAGCATTTTCATATATTTTTCATAGGATGCATTCGGGCGAAAATGTACCAACACCTGAGCACATATAATAAAAATCCCCGTCCTGCAAATCGTTTTCATCAGATAGGAATACATATCAGAACCCCCTGTTCGTTGTGGTCGCCACAACAGCGATGCTTATGAGGAACAAGAGCATTGCCGTCCCCGTGGTCTTAAAGAGCAAAAGTCCCGCGTCCCCCGTGCGGTTCGTGCAGGCCGTGATCCGCTTGTCACTGACAATCCCCATAAAAGCCGCCGCTGCCTTCAGCAAAAGCGCCATCAAAAAAATTTTGATAAGCGGCGCTGCGCACAAAAAGAGCAATAACAATAATAACAACAAGCCCACACTGTTCTTTATGACTACTGCCGACCCCACCACAAGACCTACCACACCGTCCGCCGCACTCCCGATCCCCGGAATTGCGGATATCATTTTCTGCAGTGTGCTGTTTTTCACGGAATCAAGCACCGGCGTCAACACCGACTGAAAGACGCTGACACCTGTCACAACTCCCAGCGCCACTTTCAGAATCCAGCCCACCAGCTTCTCCAAAAACTCAATAAAAAGTGTCAGCTTCTCCTCAATCCAGATTCCGTTCACCACTGACAGCAGGCAATACCCATAGATTAAAGGGATAACCACCCCCAACATGAGCTCTTCCACGCCGTAAATCAATACCAGCAAAAGCTCATAATAAGCTCCCGCCGTGATGCCGCCCGTCGCAATGCCTACCGTGAGCAAATAGGTGGGCATTAACAACCTGTTAAACAATACGATATTTTGCATGGTTTCCGAGGCGGTCTGTGCCGCCTGCACAAAGCATTTGAGCAAAATTGCAGTCATGAGCAGATACATAAAATAATAACTTAAGTCCGCCACCTGATGCCTGTCAAAAACCTCCACAAAATGGCTCATAAGCGCAGAAACCACCCCAAGCACCAAGAGCCACACGAATATATTCTTCAATCCCAACGTGGAACCCGCCGCCTCCGCAATACTCTGCCGCAAAAAATCCGTCAAAGCGCCGATAATATCCCCCTGCATCAGCCTCTGCAACAAGTCAGGCAAAGAGATATCATATTGGGGAAACAGCATGTCCATTCCCCTTTGCAGCTCGTCCAGCCCATAATCCTCCCAAATTCCTTCCAGATCCATCTCGATACCCTCATACCAATCCCTGTATCTGTTCAATCACCGCAAAAAGCACCGGCAGTCCCGCAAAGATCACCGAAAGCTTCCCCAAAATCTCTATTTGATCTGAGATTGCTCCAAATCCGGCGTCCTTGCAGATACCCGCACTGAATTCACAGATATAGGTAATGCCAATCACCTTCACCAGAATAGACAAATATCCCTTTGCACTTCCAAGGTATTGCTGCATGATACCAAACTGTTCCAGCACAGCCTCCACCTGCCCGATGGAATAGCCAAAAATTAAAATACCGATGCTAAGTCCGATCAACACACTATACACCGGCTTCTGTGCCTTGAACTGCACAGCCAGAAGCACACCCACAATCCCCAGCATTCCCACCTTAATAATCTCCGCCATTTTGTCCCCCTATAGCGCAAACAATGCCTGAATTGTTTGAAACAGATCATATATGTATGGCACAATCCAGGAAAGCACAAGCACCAGACCCGCAAGACTGATCAGAAAAGCATGTTCCTCCCTGCCACTATGCTTTAATATCTGACTTAAAATAGTCACCAGAATTCCCACCGCCGCGATTTTGAATATCAAACTTACTCCCATAACTCCTCACATTCTCCGCCCGCTATATTATCATTTAGTACCACCTCTCATAGCAAAACAATTAAAATTAATAATCCGCTCATTGCTCCAAGACCAATTGCCATGCGGCACTTCTCATGCCGCTCCCTCTCCTGCCCTTCCAATCTGTCCGACAACTGCGATAATACCTGTTCCAAACTTTTCAGCTGCATGGCCCCGTCTTGAAAACCTTGTCCGTGAAAGGGCTGCAGAAAAGTCTCCTGATCCCCTTCTTTTAGGGGCAGCTCCTTCATGCAGTTCTCCATCCTTCTGCAAAATGTCTCCTGAAAGGAAGCCCCCACATCTGTATTCATCTCTTCATAAATATCCATCAATGCCTCGCTGTATGGCTGCCCCAAACGCTTGGACAAATGCAGGCAGCACTCCGGCAATGTGGCTTTGCCATAACGGATCTCACTCATGAGCATCTCTATGATAGAAATCAGCATTCGCAGCGACTGTATCCTTCCCACCAACTGCTCCCGATACCACAGGCCGAGTCCCAGACATCCGCCCACAATCATAATCCCGCCCAAAAAACGCAAGTGCAGCCTCCTCTCCCCCGCATATCCTCTCTACCACGGGTCGATTATTCCGCCTTCCTAATAGCACTATGCATTCAAAGAAAGGTCTCTCCAAAATCTGCGGGAAGCGCTTGGCCACATCCCCGACACCCGCCCCATGCACCGTGGCAAGCACCCTGCAACCACAGGCAGCTGCCGCCCAAATCGCTTCCATATCCCCGCTCCCGCCAAGTTCGTCCACCGCTATCACCTGCGGCGACATGGAGCGAAGCATCATCTGCATTCCCAATCCCTTGGGACAGGCATCCAACACATCCGTCCGACACCCCAAATCATTTTGCGGCTTCCCCAAATAAGAACCCGCAATCTCCGACCGTTCATCCACCACTCCCACATTCAATCCCCGCCCGTATCTGTTTCCGTTGGACACACAGCGCACCAACTCCCTGAGAAGGGTTGTCTTACCACAGCCGGGCGGAGCGACAATCAATGTGTTCCGCAGTTCACCCCTCTGATAGACCTCAGGCAAAACTGGATCCGCCACGCCAAACATCTGATGGGCGATACGGATATTGATATAATAAACATGCTTCAAAGTGCGGATCTCGCCATCTTTCTCCAAC
>CAMWLG010000083.1 GCA_947175035.1 uncultured Lachnospiraceae bacterium
GCTGCTACGCAGCTCCCATTTTGCTCATATTTGGCTCTCGCCAAATGAATTTATAAGAAAAACGCCTTATGAAAGCAAGCTTTCAACGTCTTTTTTCCTATAAATTCGCTTGGTTCTGAACAGTTACTAAATTACGTAGTCATAGTCCCGCAGAATCCTGTGCAGGAACTGCGCCGTCCGCTCTTCCTTAGGCGTACGGAAAATCTGCTTCGGGCTCCCCTCTTCGACAACAACGCCGCCATCCATAAAGATGACCCTGCTCGCCACTTCCTGTGCAAAACTCATCTCATGAGTCACCACCACCATGGTCGCGCCTTCCTTCGCCAGCTCCTTCATCACCTTTAAGACCTCCCCGATCAATTCCGGATCCAACGCTGAAGTCGGTTCATCAAACAAAAGTACATCCGGGTTCACCGCGATTGCTCTCGCAATCCCCACACGCTGCTGCTGACCACCGGACAGCTGGGACGGATAATAATTATATCTCTCGGAAAGCCCCACCTTATCCAATGCCTTCTTCGCAATTTCCACAGCTTCTTTCTTCGGTACTTTCCGACCTATGATCAGCCCTTCCGTCACGTTTTCCAGCGCCGTCTTGTTTTGGAATAAATTATAATTCTGAAATACAAATGCCGTTTTCTTGCGTACCTTACGAATTGTTTTACCGGATGCCCCCTTTAGCTCCGTATGGATATCGTCAAAGTCCATGGTTCCGGCATCAGCCCGCTCGAGAAAGTTCAGGCAACGGAGCAACGTCGTCTTGCCGGAACCGCTCGGTCCCAGTATCACGATGATGTCACCTTTGTCCACCTTGAAATTCACTCCCTTTAGGACCTCGTTCTGCCCAAAGGTTTTATGTACATTCTTTACCTCCAACATATACTGCCTCACTTTCTAATTCGCGATAGGCGCTTTGTAGCCTGCCACAAACTTTTCAAAAATCCGAAAACAAATCTGCACAACCGAGCACAACACAATATAAATTGCAAAGATTACCAGATAAGCTTCAATATAATTGTAACCATATGCCGCGTTGATCTTTGCAATCGCGGTAATATCCTTCACTGTCATCATAAATGCCAGCGAGGTACTTTTTAGCAAATTGACAGTCGTGTTGCACAGATTGGGCAGTGCCGACACCAATGCCTGCGGAATGATGATTCTCCAATATGCCTGCCCTTTTGACAATCCGATAGAGAGCGCTGCCTCCAACTGCCCATGACTGACAGTTGACAGTGCGGAGCGAAATACCTCAGAGAGAACCGCTGTTGTATTCAGTGAGAAAACGATATATGCATACAGTCGGCTGTCCACTTGAAAAATATTGAATTCCAGCATCAGCACATTCTTGATCAGATAGTTCAGCAGACTTGGTAACAAGCTGTATAAAAACAAAATCTGTACCACGATGGGCGTACTGCGGATAAAAGAAACATATCCCCCGACCAGCCTGCCTGCCACCTTTTTCTCCATCCTGCCAAGGGCCATAAAGAATCCAAGGGGTATGGATATCAACAATGTCACCAATGTCAGCTGCAGCGTCACCGGCACACCGGCAAGAGCATCCAGAAAGGTTTTCGCCATAAATCCTGTATTCAGTTTCATGCAAATCTCCCCTTTCTTAACTTAAACTGCCTTCAACAGCTTTTTTCCTCTTGCCAAGTGCTTCTCCAAATACCCAAATCCCTTCTCAAACACAATCGTCAAAATCCAGTACAATATCATCAGCGCCAGATAGATTTCCAACGCATAGGACCCTTGATTCTGACCGATGATCAGCTGCCCCTTCCCCATGATGTCAATCAGACCGATGGTGTAGGCGAGAGCCCCTTCTTTCATCAGGTTCACAACCGCGTTGGTAAAGTTCGGAATCGCCACCACGATACACTGTGGCAGCACGATACGGTAAAAAGCCTGGAATTCCGTGAGCCCGACACTGATCGCCGCCTCTCTCTGTCCCTTGTCTACAGCCTCGTATGCTGCGCGGAACACCTCCGCCATGGTGGAGGAGAACAGTATGGTAAAGGTCACAATCACAAAAAATCCTTTGCCAAAATGATTGATATCAATTCCAAATCCAAGCAGGAATTCCGGCAGACCATAGTACACGACAAAAAGCATCACAATAGATGGCACGCACCGCGTAATATAGATATATACGTCCGCCAACGCCCTGGCAATCCGTCCTCTCCGGACTTTGGCCATCGCCAGCAATATCCCCAGAAGTCCCCCAAAGAACACGGTTCCGATCACCATGGCTATCGTCACCCAAAGATACGGTATCAATTGTGGCAAAACCTCGATAATGTAAGATGGATGAAACGGTCTCATAACGCTATTTCCTTTGCCTTGTTTCTAACCCATTCCAAGTGCTCCAAGGGTGTGTCGCTGGGAATCGTGCAATCGGCTCCAAGGATGATTCCCTGAGTGCCTGCTCCCTTAAGGATCCGCTCGGTTTCCGCCTCGATCTGCTCTTTGCTTCCCTTATAGAGAATGCCTTCCTCCGTGTTGGCAAATCCTCCGATCACGGCGCGGTCAGAAAACAACTTTTTGCCTTCTTCCAGAGGCACGCCCTCCACCACTACCGCCCAGTTGATCACCTTGGCGGGATAATCCACATAGACTGACAAATCATTCTTAGCGCCCTCGTATCCGCAGATATGCAGAATATTATAATCGCTCACTTCATTTGCCGATTTTAAAACCGTCAGCTCGCTGGGTGCTATGTATTTGTGATACTCCTCCTTTGTCAGTCCCGCATCCTGAATATTCTGAACGCTTAAGTAAATACCATCCGCACCACCGTCCTGAATCACATGCTTTGCCAGCTCGGACACGTCCTTCCCGATTTCCCCAAGGGCATACGCCACGCTTTCAGGGTTCTCTTTCAGGAGCTGGCCCAGTGTCAGCCCGCTTCCCGATGCCTCCAACAAAAGCTTGAAATAAGTAGCCGGTGCAAAAATATTATAAAATGTCGCCACTTCCTGCCCGAACTGTCCTGTCAGGGTTTTCACAAGCTTTACCTGCGCGTCTATCCATTCCTTTGTGCCGGTCGCCTTCACTTGCTCCAAATCCTTCACACCCTTCACCGCGTGAACAGACTCGTTGGGATAAGTAAAATACCCATCGCTCATCAGCTTCACGAAGTCAGGCTGAAAGCTTTCATAAAATTTCTTATGTCCCTCGATATTTTTCTGTATAATCTCCGGTTTGTTCTCAAAGAGACTGTCCGGCGCAAAATGGAACCAAAAACCTACCGGCACCCTCTCCGTCTTCTTGTTGTCAAATGCTGCAAATACCAATTCTCTTTTCTCGCTCATAATGGTTCTCCTCTTCTTTCTCTATATTCAATCTCTGTTTGTCCTTAACTTGATTTAAAATGCTTTTTTTACAGTTCATCACCCTTCTGATACCCCTCAGGTACGTACTCAAACAGGCTGTAACCGAAATATTGCTGTGCCAGCTCTTCCAGCGTTCCGTTTGTATCCAGCTCTTCCCATGCCTTATCGTAAGCATCCGCCAGCTCCTGATTATTGATGTTAAAGAGGGGCCATGTGGGAATTGCCTCGTAAATCACATAGGAAAGCTGATCCTCATATTGATGATACTCTCCACTCTCCGACACCACATTGGCTTCAAAGGTCGTTCTGATGTCAAAGTACGCATCATATCTGCCCTCCAACACCCACTGATAGGCATCCGCATTATCAAACTGATCTGCCGCAATCAGGTTAATCTGCTTGTCAGGGTGGTTCTTGTTGTAATTCTCCACCACATTATACTGTGCATTCTGAGGGGCAATCGGCACAAGCTTGCCGCTGTACTCGGCAAATTCCTCAAGGTTTGTCACCTTCTGCACATCCTCTGAGCGAATGGTGATCCCGATAGTGCTGGAACCGATATAGTGCTCGGGAAACACATAGGTCTCCGAGCGGGCAGCTGTCCACCACACTCCTTTGACTCCCAAATCATATTTGCCGGACTCTACACCGATCAACACATCATCCTGCGATGTTCCCACAAATTGAAATTCATATTGCGGGAGCAGCTCATCTATGGCTTTCAATACCGCTACCTCATAGCCATCAGAAGCCCCGTCCCCATCCACAAAATCATAGGGCGGATATGCCTGCGGATGAGCAATTTTCACAACCCGAACACCATCTGTTCCAGATTTTGAGCTGTTCACCGCCTTCTCCTGCCCGCATGCCGTCAGTCCCGAAAGGGACAATCCGGCCAGCAGTCCAAATACCAATACCTTTTTCCAATATAATTTTTTCATAATCTTCATCCTCTCTTACCTTTTTATCTTGTTTCCTGTTTATCAAACATCATCGCTAAAGAGCGGGGTGGATAAATATCTGTCACCGGAATCCGGAAGCAGTACCACGATATTCTTGCCCTTGTTCTCCGGTCTTGCCGCAAGAATCGCCGCCGCTTTCAACGCCGCCCCAGACGAGATACCTACAAGAATCCCTTCCGACAAAGCAAATGCCCTGCCCTCCGCAAAGGCATCCTCATTCTCAATCGTGATGACTTCATCATACACCTTGGTGTTTAACACCTCCGGCACAAACCCGGCACCGATTCCCTGAATCTTATGGGGTCCGGGCAATCCATTGGAAAGCACCGGGCTTGCTGCGGGCTCCACCGCAACTATCTTCACATCGGGATTCTGTTCCTTCAAATATTCTCCCACACCAGTGATCGTTCCTCCTGTCCCGACACCTGCCACAAAGATATCCACCTTTCCCTCCGTCTGCCGCCAGATCTCAGGCCCTGTCGTCGCCTTATGTATTTCGGGGTTCGCCGGATTGACAAACTGTCCCAGAATCACCGCCCCGTCAATTTCCTTTTCCAGCTCTTCCGCCTTGGCAATAGCGCCCTTCATCCCTTTTGCCCCTTCCGTGAGCACAAGCTGTGCACCATATGCTTTCAAAAGATTTCTCCGCTCCACGCTCATGGTTTCCGGCAATGTGAGGATTGCCTTATAGCCCTTTGCTGCGGCAACCGCCGCCAATCCGATGCCGGTATTGCCGGACGTGGGTTCAATAATAGTCGCCCCAGGCTTCAGCTTTCCTTTCTGCTCCGCATCCTCAATCATCGCCAGCGCGATACGATCCTTCACCGAACCCGCCGGATTCAGGTACTCCAGCTTGGCGAAAAGCACCGCACTGTCTATTCCCGACCGTTTACTGTACCCGTTTAATTTTAATAAGGGGGTATTGCCAATCAGCTCCAATGCACTTTCCTTAATTTCTGCCATAATCAGTTCCTCCGTTCCTGCAATTTTAATACCTATCATTTCTATAGGTTTTATATGTATCATTATACGTTTCCAAATGTTACCTGTCAATCCCTGCGACTACTGCTAATTCTTAGGGCTGGTTATAAGCATCACTTATAGCCGTTGTTCCTAATTCAATATTGCATTCTTCAGCCGCCCCAATGCCAGTTCCAATGTTTTTCTCGGACAGGCGACATTGATTCGCTCAAAGCCTTCCCCCGCACTGCCAAAGATCGCCCCGCTGTCCAGCCACAAGCCCGCCTTTTCCACAATCAGCCGCTCCCTGTCATGCTCTGTCAGTCCAAGTGCCCTGAAATCCAGCCACACCAGATAAGTACCTTCCGGCTCTATCAGGTGGATATCAGGCAGCTCACTCTGTAAAAACTCCCGCACATAATCTATATTGCCTTTGACATAATACAACATTGCCTCGTACCAGGTATCACCATACTGATAAGCCGCCTCCGTGGCAGTAAGCCCCAAGGTATTCACCTGACTGTACCCGATAGCGTTCAGCTGTCTCTTAAAGGAAAGTCGCAGCTCTTTATTCGGGATAAAGATATTGGACACCTGCAAACCCGCCAGATTAAAGGTCTTGGCCGCCGATGTACAGGTAATGGAAATCTCCCGCAAATCCTCCCGCAAATTGGCGAACACAAGATGTTGATGCTCCCCATACACAAAGTCTTCATGAATCTCATCGCTCACCACGATCACATGATGTTTTAGGCAGATCTCACCGATTTTTAAGAGTTCCTCCCTCGTCCACACCCTGCCTACGGGATTATGCGGGCTGCAGAGCAGGAACAGCTTCACCTGATGCTCCACAATTTTTGCTTCAAAATCTGTGAAATCAATCTTGTACTTGCTATTTCTCTCGAGCACCAAGTCACTGCTCACCACCTTGCGCCCATTTTCCTCAATTACCTCTGTAAACGGATAATACACGGGCTGCTGGATCAGCACGGCATCCCCCTCTCGGGTATACGCCTTCACCGCCATCGCCAGAGCAACCACCACCCCGGGGGTTTTCATCAGCCAGCTTTCCTCCACCTTCCAGCCATGCCTTCTCTCCATCCAACCCGCCACAGCATTAAAATAACCATCGCCAGCCTCCGTGTAGCCAAAGATACCATGTTCCACCCGCTGCTTGACCACGTCCAACACGATACTGGAAGTTTTGAAATCCATATCCGCCACCCAGAGGGGAAGGACATCCTTCGGCTTACCTCTTTTCTCCGCAAAATCATACTTCAGACAATCCGTATTTTTCCGTTCAATAATTTCATCAAAATTAGTATTCTGTTCTTTCATCACACACCGCTCCTTTCAGGCAAAAGATTCAAACGCCTGTCTTAAATCCCTGATCAAATCTTCCTTGTCCTCGATTCCCGCCGACAATCTCAACACACTGTCCGTAATCCCGTTTTTCAGCCGCACCTCCTCCGGCACATCCGCATGGGTCTGCGTGGTCGGATAGGTGAGCAACGTTTCCGTGCCGCCCAAACTCTCCGCATAATGTATCAGGCGGACGGAGCTCAATAGGTGAAATGCCAGTTCCCTGCTCTCCACCTCGAAGGTGACCATACTGCCAAAGCCCCTTGCCTGTTTCTTACAGATCTCATATCCGGGGGTTCCTTCGATTCTAGGATAGTACACCTTTCTCACCTTCCCATTATTCCTTAGGAATTCTACAATGGCAGCAGCATTCTCCTGCGCCTTTTCCATGCGGAGGGGCAATGTCTTGATTCCCCGTAGAATCAGCCAGCTGTCAAAGGGGGCAAGCCCTGACCCCACAGTCTTGATCAGAAACCGCATCCGCTCCGATATCTCCTGTTTGTTCGTGACCACAAACCCCGCCAGCGTATCATTATGCCCGCCCAAGAATTTGGTCCCGCTGTGAATCACCACATCCGCCCCAAGCTGTAAAGGATTCTGAAAATAAGGGGACAGAAAAGTGTTGTCCACAATCAGCAAAATCTGATTCTTCTTTGCTATTTTGGAAAGCTTCTCGATATCTATCACATTCATCATAGGGTTGGTCGGAGTCTCTATAAAGATTGCTTTTGTATTATCCCTGATATAATCCTCAATATTGTCCGTGGCACAGTCTATATGGCTGAACTCTATCCCGTTCTTTTCACTGATATTGTTGAACAGTCGTATGCTCCCCCCGTAAAGGTCAGCATCCGTTATGACATGATCCCCTGGTCTGAAAATCTCCATAAAAGCTGTGATCGCCGCCATGCCGCTGGAAAAGGCCAGTGCGTCGATACCGCCCTCCAAAGAAGCCACCACATTTTCAAGCTGCCCTCTTGTGGGATTCTGCGTTCTGCTGTAATCAAAACCTGTGCTCTTCCCCACTCCCGGATGCGCGTAAGTCGCCGTCTGATAGATGGGAAAGCTGATAGCTCCCGTTTTGTCTCCTTGAAAAACCTCCCCGTTTCCGTAGATACACTTTGTAGCAATTCCATAGTCCATAATTGATTCCTCACATTTTTCGTATTTTCTGTTTGCAAGGCTATTCTATCAGATACCTTAGGGTAGGTGTTATTACATAAAACCGATATCCTGTTATAAGAACGTCTTATAACTGACAGCATGACTGCCAAGGATTTAGGAATTGAAAGCCTATCTCTCCTATGGTAAAATATGTCCATATTCATGATTGGGGGAAGCTTTGATGAAAATCTCGACTCGCGGACGTTATTCTTTGAGAATGATGATAGACTTGGCGCAGCATTATGACGAGGGCTTTATTGCCTTGAAAGACATTTCCGCCAGACAAAATATCTCCAAAAAATATTTAGAGCAGATTATCCCGTTTCTCAACAGAAATAACCTGCTCATCACAAACCGCGGTCATATGGGGGGCTATAAGCTGGCAAAGCCCCCTTCCAAAATCACGGTAAAGGACATACTTCTCAGCGCGGAGGGCAGTCTTGCGCCTGTCAGCTGCATGGACAACGATCCCAACATGTGTGAACGCTGCGGGGATTGCCTTACCCTACCCGTGTATCAGGGATTATACGAAGTGATCACCCAATATTTCAGCAGCATCTCCCTCCAATCCATCCTGGACGGAAAGCCCTTGCCCTGATGCCGTTCTTCTACAATACATTTCTTTCATATTGCTGCAGCACATCCAAATATTTTCGGCCAAGCGCGCTGAGCGGCATACCTTTTCTCTTAATGTACCCGATGTTCATCTGATCCTCCGTATCAAGCAACACCGCGCTGTATCCGTCCCCGTTGAGTTTCTCGCAGATAATGCCGGAGCACAATGTATATCCGTCCAGTCCCACCATCAGATTCAACATGGTCGCTCTGTCATCAGCCTTGATGATCCGGCTGTACTCGTAAGTGCTCAAAACCTCCTCCGCAAAGTAAAAGGAATTCTTGTCACCCTGCTCAAAGGAAAGGCATGGATATGGCTTCAACTCCTCGAATGCGATTTTATCCTTTCCTGCAAGGGGATGGGTCTTGCTCAGATAGACATAGATCCGGCAGGGAAATAACGGGATGAATTCCACCTCGTTCTCACGAAATATCTTCTGCATTGCTTTCTCATTAAAGGAATTCAAGTACAAAATCCCCAGCTCACTGCGATAATTCCTCACATTGTCGATGACCTCGCCCGTTTTCGTCTCATGGACTGCAAACTCGTATTCATCCATCCCGAATTCCTTGGCAAGCTCAATAAACGCCTCCACCGCAAAGGAATAATGCTGCATGGAAACACTGAACTTCTTTTTTGCGTGATCATTTGCGATAAACCGATCTGTGATCATCCGGTTCAACTCCACCATCTGTCTGGCATAAATCAGGAATTCCTCCCCTTCCGGAGTGGTCACAATCCCCCGGTTGGAACGGATAAAAAGCTCAATGTGAAGCTCTTCTTCCAAATCCCTGATCGCGCTTGACAATGCCGGCTGGGAGACAAACAGCTCCGCCGCGGCCTTGTTCATGGATCTTGTGTCTGCGATTGTAACAACATATATCAATTGCTGTAATGTCATTCTTCTACCTCGTCCCTTACGATTTTTGCCACATGATACCCCGTTGCCCAAAATAATGCACTAATCTGTTAGACCGAAACTGTCAGGTAGCGCGATTAATCATATGCCCCATATAATAAAATCCATGACACTCATCCAGTGACACATCCACAATCTGTCCAATCAGCTCCGCCCCACCGGGAAAGTGTACCAGCGTGTTGTTAGACATCCTGCCCGTCACAAGGTTCGCATCATTCTCATTGACCTCCTCCACCAGCACGTCAAACACACGTCCCTGATAGCGGGCAACCTGCTCTCTCGCAGTGTCCTGCACGGTCTTAAGCACCTTGTCAAACCCCGCCTTCACCACATCCTCCGGCACCTGTTCCATCGCCGCCGCAGGCGTCCCTGTGCGCTTGGAATAAATAAATGTAAAGGCATTGTCATACTTTACCCGCCTGATGACATCAATGGTCTCTTCCACGTCCTCCGGCGTCTCCCCAGGGAATCCCACGATAATATCCGTAGTGATCGCCATATCGGGAATCTCACGACGGATTTTCTCTGCCAGCGCAAGATATTGCTCCTTCGTATACCTGCGATTCATAGCTTCCAAAATCCTTGTGGAACCCGCCTGCAGCGGCAGATGCAGATGACGGCAGATCTTCTTCGACTCCTTCATCACCTGAATCAGCTCGTCGGACAAATCCTTGGGATGGGAAGTCATAAAACGAATGCGCTTTAACCCTTCTATCTGCTCCACCTCCTGCAAAAGCTGCGCAAAAGTGATGGGCTCCTCCAAATTCTTGCCATAGGAATTCACGTTCTGCCCGAGCAGCATGACCTCCACCACCCCGTCGGCAACCAGCTTCTCAATCTCGCGCAGGATTTCCTTCGGCTCCCTGCTGCGCTCCCGGCCCCGCACATAGGGCACAATGCAATAACTGCAAAAATTATTGCAGCCAAACATAATATTGATACCTGATTTAAAGGGATATTTGCGCTCCACCGGCAAATCCTCCACAATACGATCCGTTCCCTCCCAAATATCAATAATCATACCCGCCTCGCCATAGCCCGTTTGTGCCAGACAGGTGGCAAGCAGTTCCGCAAATTTATAGAGATTGTGAGTGCCGAAAATCAAATCCACAAAGCGATAGCTTGTCCGAATCTTCTCTATGACAGACGGCTCCTGCATCATGCACCCGCAAAGGGCAATCTTCATATTCGGGTTGCGGCGTTTCGATCCCTTCAACTCCCCCAGTCTCCCATAGACCCTCTGGTTGGCATTGTCCCTGACCGTACAGGTATTGAACAGCACAAAATCCGCCCTCTCGTCCTCTGTGATCTCGTATCCCACCTTGCGCAGAATCCCCTCCAATTTTTCGGAGTCTCTCGCATTCATCTGACAGCCAAAGGTGGTTACACAAGCTTTGGGTAAGCGGTCATTTTTCTGTTCAAAATCTTTCACCCACTCCCGGCATTTTGCCATAAAATAATACTGTCTTTCAGGCTCTTCTGTGGGCGGTGCTGCGTTTATGTCTATTTTATCTAAATCAATTTCATTATGATGCGTAGCTTCATTGTACATTTTCTCTTGACTTTTTCCCTTTCTATCGTATAATTATCAAAAAGAAGCGAGTTTTTTACCGTACAGCCTATGGCTCAAGCGGGGTACTCGTTTCTTTTTTAATATTTATAATGTCATACATCTGTTGTATAAAAATAGATTTTGTTTTTAGGTCTTTTGCTCTCATATCTCACCCACCAATAACCATCAGAATCTTCGCGATGATCCTTTGGAAGCCAAAAATACTGTATGCCACTCCCCAAAGAAATGACCATTCCGGTATTATCATCTAACTTGTCAAGTTTTTTGCGTAATCCTTCTAAATCACCAAATTTTCTTTTCCAATCTTCATCCTCCATCATCTTTTTTACATCGCCTACACTGTAATGTTCATAATATTCTATATGATCCATCTCTTCATTAATCTTATAACTGGCAATATAATTAACTCTTCTATATATCACATTGTGAATATTTATCTCGTAATATAAGAGGAAGATAATAAGCACCATGCTCGTGAGAAAGATTATAAAACGTTTTCTTGCCTTGCCCATATGTTCCTCCAAATCAACACTTAGAATCCTTTCTACATCATTGTATCATCTCTAAGGACTTCTGCCAAGCTGATCTTGCGCACATTCCGCCATGCCAGATAATAGGCCAGTACCACAGAGCTAAAAATAGCCAGCATGAAAAGTATAATAGGTATCAACGGTATCTCCGCCATGAATTCCCCTATTCCAACATAACTCAACTTCAACATATACCCTACTGCCACCACCGCCAACGGAAGGGTGATCAAAATAGGACGCCCAGCCAAAACCAATGCCTCTATACAAAACATCTTCCTGATATTTTCAGGTGTTAAACCAACTGACATGTACCTCGCAAATTCCCGTTTCCTTTCACGCACAAATCCCAGGGTATTTGAAAACACATTACCAATCCCGATGATTGCAAGCAGAACACAGAAGCCGCCAAAGACAGTCTTTATTCCCTGAATCTGTATGTTATTTGTTTCATATTCCTGAATACGGTTTTCA
>CAMWLG010000084.1 GCA_947175035.1 uncultured Lachnospiraceae bacterium
TATCAAGAAGTTGGAATATCCCATGCTGGCCGATTCCACTCATCAGTTGAGCAATGATTTCGAGGTGTTGATCGAGGCGGCGGGACAGGCAGAGCGAGGCACCTTTGTGGTGAATCCCGAGGGAAAGATTGTGGCCTACGAGGTCAATGCGGGCAATGTGGGGCGCAACGCGGAGGAGCTTCTGCGCAAGGTTCAGGCATTGCAGTTCGTGGCGGAGCATGGGGACGAGGTGTGTCCTGCCAAGTGGCAGCCCGGCGGAGATACCTTAAAGCCCAGTTTGGATTTGGTGGGTATTTTGTAGAATGGGAGAAAGGATGAGGGGCTAAGAATGCAGGATTTATATGATGTAATCGTAGTCGGGGGAGGTCCCTCAGGGCTTACTTCCGCAATTTATCTGGCAAGGGCTAAATATCGTGTGTTGGTGTTGGAGAAGGAGAAGTTTGGCGGGCAGATCACCATCACGGAGGAAATTGTCAATTATCCGGGTGTGGAGCGCACCAGCGGCAAGGCGTTGACAGAGGCGATGCGGGTGCAGGCGGAGCATTTTGGCGCGGAGTTTGCCTTTGGAAATGTGACAGAGCTGGAGCTTGACGGGAATATCAAGAAGGTTTTGCTCTCAGAGGGCAGGGAATATCAGACATTGGGCATTGTCCTGGCGCTGGGGGCAAGTCCCCGCAAACTGGGATTTGTGGGGGAGAAGGAATTTCAAGGCAGAGGCGTGGCATATTGTGCCACCTGTGATGGTGAGTTTTTCACCGGAAGGGAAGTGCTGGTAATCGGCGGGGGTTTTGCCGCGGTGGAGGAGTCCGTCTTTCTCACAAAATATGCCACAAAGGTCACGATGATCGTGCGGGAGGAGGACTTTACCTGTGCTGCGGGAGTGGCGGAGCAGGTGAGAAATCATCCCTCCATTGAGGTGCGCTTCCACACGGAGGTGAAGGAAGCGGGGGGAGATGGTGCGCTCACCCATGCCACGCTCTATGACAATCAGACAGGAGAGAGCGAGATTTTTGAGGCAGAGGGCGGGAAGCCCTTTGGGATCTTCGTGTTTGCCGGATATGAGCCAGCCACGAAATGGCTCAAGGGGAAAATCCCGCTGGACGAACAGGGTTATATTATCACCGACAGGGAGCAGGCCACCAGTGTGTCAGGGGTCTATGCGGCGGGAGATGTCTGTATCAAGCGTCTGCGTCAGGTGGTGACGGCGGTGGGTGACGGAGCCGTGGCAGCCACGTCTCTGGAAAAATATGTCTCAGAGCTTCGGGAGCATATGGGATTGCCCAAGGCTGACAATGGCGGACCCAAAGTAGTTGACAGACCCACAAATGCCCCCAAAAGTGCGGATGTGGGTGGAAGTACACCAAATGACGGCGCTTTTATCGATTCCGCCATGAAGGAGCAGTTGGCGGGATTGTTTGAGCGGTTTGAGAAGACTGTGGAGGCGGTGGTGGTTTCGGACGGTTCTGCCACTGCCAGGGAGTTGGAGGACTTTGTCGGGGAGCTTGAGGGGATTTCCGAGAAGCTGACGGTCTCCGTGGAGCAGGGACAAGGGGGCGGGGACTTTCTGCCCTATATCGATATCCGGACCGGCAAGAAGAGTGTGGGTATCCGCTATTACAGTGTACCGGGAGGACACGAATTTAATTCCTTCGTGCTCGCCCTCTATAATGTGGCTGGCCCCGGTCAGGCAATCGGGGAAGGCTTAGCTAACCGTATCAAGGCGATTGCAGGGGAGCATAGGCTGCAGGTGATGGCTACGCTGTCCTGTACGAATTGTCCGGACGTGGTTGCGGGCAGCCAGCGCATTGCGGCGTTAAATTCCGGTATCCGGGCGGAGATGTATGATCTGTCCAAATTCCCCGAGTATAAGGAGCGCTATCAGATTATGGCAGTACCTTGTATGATTTTGGATGGGAAGAAGACGTTTTTTGGCAAAAAGGGTTTGGAGGAGATTGTGGGGATTTTAGAGCAGCCCCATGTGTATTGAGGGGAAAGGAAATTTATGTAATAGTTTAGCTTTACACCAAGTCACGCTGACGGATGGGTATTATTCCTATTCAGGCACGCTCCCGCTCTGTGAAAAACGTAACGGATGCTAGGCTCGATGAGCTGCTATGCAGCTCATTACCTCGCCAAGCACATGCGATTTATCAAATCGCTTACGTTTGTTCGAAGGCCTTCATAGGAACAATATCCATCCGTCAGCTGAGCTGTTGGAAATTTATACAAATTTTATAAAGATTCTATTGTGTTTTGTATGGAAAAGGATATAATAGTTAGGTAGCTAACATTGTGTCTTTTTTTATGCGCAGAGGTGCGTAATGTATATTGCTGATTTGCAGCACGCAGCACGCATCCCGCGCAGTGGGAGAATAAATAATGATAGAACACGTGGAAAAAGGAGAGCAAGGCAAGAGAATCGGTTTTCAGCTCAAGTCCATCAACAATCTCATAAAACGCAATCTGGGGATGCGATTTGACAAGGCGGGGTTGACGGAGCTTGTGGGGATGCAGGGGCCGATTATCGGATTTATCTACGACAAGGGACGGGAGGGACCTATTTTTCAAAAAGATATCGAGCAGGCGTTTGACGTGCGGCGTTCTACCGCCACGGTCATGCTGCAGAACCTGGAACAAAAGGGTTATATCGTGCGGGAGGCTGTGGAACAGGACGCAAGGCTGAAACGGATTGTGCTGACGGAGAAAGCCATTGAGCAGAATATGCGCATTCGACACCAGATTGACACCTTTCACGATGAGTTGGAGCAGGGGCTTACGGACGAGGAGAAAGAGGAGTTCACCCGAATCCTGAACAAGATTAAGAAAAATATGCAAGACGGGAGATGACGGAAGAATGGTAACAGTGCTATTGAAACAAGTCAAGGAGTTTAAGAAGGATTCCATTATGACGCCCTGCTTTATGGTGTTGGAGGTTTTTATGGAGACCCTGATTCCCTATTTGATGGGGCGTATGATCACCAACGGCGTGGAAGCGGGCAATATGGATTACATATTACAGACAGGAGGTATCATGCTGGTGCTGGCGGCCGTGGGGCTGTGGGCAGGTATCATGGGAGGCAAGCATGGGGCAAGGGCTGCCATGGGTTTTGGCAAAAATCTGAGAGAGGCCATGTATACCAATATCCAGACATTTTCCTTCTCCAATATTGACAAATTTTCCACGGCGAGCCTGGTGACAAGGCTGACCACGGATGTGACCAATATCCAGAACGCGTATCAGATGATCCTGCGCATGTGTGTCCGCGCGCCCATCAGCTTGATATGCGCTATGGCGATGGCATTTTTCATTAATGCTAGGATTGCCAGTATTTATTTGGTGGCGGTAATCTTTCTGGCATGTTGTCTGGGAGTGATCATCAAGTTTACCATGAAGTATTTTTCGGAGGTGTTCAAGAAATACGATGATCTGAATGCCAGTGTGCAGGAAAATGTGACTGCTCAGCGTGTGGTGAAGGCCTTTGTGCGGGAGGATTATGAGATTGACAAATTCCACAATGCCAGCGGCAATATCTATAAGATGTTCGTGAAGGCAGAGTCCATGATTGCCCTGAACTTTCCGGTGATGCAGATTACCGTATATTCCTGTATCATACTGATCAGCTGGGTCGGCGCGAATATGATCGTGGGCGGGGCTTTGGACAAGGGCGACCTGATGAGCCTGCTGAATTATTGCATGAATATTTTGATGAGTCTGATGATGTTGTCCATGGTGTTTGTCATGATCACTATGAGTATGGCGAGCGCCAGACGTATCTGCGAGGTGTTGGAGGAGCAGGCAGATTTGACGAATCCCGAGCAGCCGGATTTTGAGGTTCCAAATGGCAGCATCCGCTTTGAGAATGTGACTTTCCGCTATAATAAAAACAGTGAAAGTCCCGTGCTTGACCATATCAATCTGGATATCAAATCGGGCGAGACCATCGGAATCATAGGCGGTACGGGAAGCTCTAAGACCAGTCTGGTGAATCTGATCAGCCGTCTCTATGACGTGTCCGAGGGCGCGGTGTATGTGGGTGGTAAAGATGTTCGCACCTATGACTGCGAGACGCTGCGCAACGAGGTGTCTGTGGTCTTGCAGAAAAATGTGCTGTTCTCAGGGACGATTCTGGAGAATTTGCGCTGGGGGGACGAGAACGCCACCGATGAGGAGTGTAAGCGGGCCTGTGAGCTTGCCTGTGCGGATGAGTTTATACAGCGTATGCCTGACAAATACAATACTTATATCGAACAGGGCGGCTCTAATGTGTCCGGCGGACAGAAACAGCGTTTGTGTATCGCCCGTGCCCTGTTAAAGAAGCCCAAAATATTGATTCTGGACGACAGCACTAGCGCGGTGGATACCGCCACGGACGCGAAAATCCGCAGGGCTTTTGCCACGGAGATTCCAGGCACCACGAAGCTGATCGTTGCCCAGCGTATCTCCAGTATTCAGGATGCAGATCGAATTATTGTCATGGACAACGGGCGGGTGGATGCCTTTGACACCCATGAGAATCTGTTGGAAAACAATGTGATCTACCGCGAGGTTTACGAGGCACAGACCGGCGGCAGCGGGGACTTTGACGAGAACGGGGGTGAGCAGTAATGGCAGAGGCAAAAGTTGTAAAGGGACCGATGCGCGGAAGAGCTATGGGTCCGAGACCAAAGATTGAGAATCCGGGCAAGATTCTTAAGCGCATATTGGGATATGTCCTGAAAAATTATTCTGTTCATTGTGTGCTCGTACTGCTGTGTATTGTGGGAAATGTGCTCGCCAATATACAGGGGACTAATTTCTTACAGGTGTTGATTGATGATTACATCGAGCCGATGATCGGGCAGCCGAATCCGAATTTTGGACCGCTGCTGCAGGCGATTCTGCGTGTGGCGGGATTTTACCTGTTGGGTGTGCTCTGTGCATATTCACAGGCGAGAATCATGGTGAATGTGACCCAGGGCACAATGAAGCGGCTTCGTGATGATATGTTTGCGCATATGTCCAGATTGCCGATTAAGTACTTTGACACCCATACCCATGGTGATATTATGTCCATTTACACCAATGATATCGACACTTTGCGCCAGATGATCAGCCAGAGTATTCCCCAGATGATCAGCTCTGTCATTACGGTTGTGGGCGTGCTGATCAGCATGGTGCGGCTGAGCATCCCCCTCACGGGGCTTACGTTGGTGATGGTGGCTGTCATGATGTTCGTGACGAAGAATGTGGTTGGCAAGAGCGGAAGTTATTTCCAGAAGCAGCAGGCGGCGCTGGGGCGGGTCAACGGATTTATCGAGGAGCGCATGGAGGGCCAGAAGGTGGTCAAGGTGTTCTGCCATGAGGAAAAGAGCATGGAGGAATTTAAGGCGCTCAATGAGGAGCTTTTTGACAATGCTTATAACGCCAATCGTTTTGCTAACCTGATGGGACCTATCAATGCTCAGATTGGTAACTTGAGCTATGTGCTGGTGGCCTGTGTGGGGGCGATTCTGGCGCTGAACAATGTGGGAGCCTTCACAATCGGTAAGCTCGCCAGCTTCCTGACTTTCAACAAGAGCTTTAATATGCCGATCAATCAGGTGAGCCAGCAGCTCAACAGTATTGTCATGGCTTTGGCGGGCGGAAAGCGAGTGTTCGACCTGTTGGATGAGAAGGAGGAGGTAGACGAAGGCTATGTGACTCTGGTTCATGCCAAACAGGAGAATGGCAAACTGGTGGAATGCAAGGAGCGTACCGGCATGTGGGCGTGGAAGCATACGCATCAGGCGGACGGAAGTGTGGATTATGTGGAGCTTAAGGGTGATGTGGTGTTTGATGACGTGGACTTTGGCTACACGGACGAGAAGATGGTGCTGCACAATATCAAGATGTACGCCACACCCGGACAGAAGATTGCGTTTGTAGGTTCCACCGGTGCGGGCAAGACCACGATCACGAACCTGATCAACCGATTTTATGATATTCAGGACGGTAAGATCCGATATGACGGCATCAATGTGAATAAGATCAAAAAGGCGGATTTGCGCCGTTCCCTTGGAATCGTGTTACAGGATACCCATCTGTTCACGGCGACCGTGATGGAGAATATCCGTTTCGGCAAGCTGGACGCCACGGACGAGGAGGTCATCGCGGCGGCGAAGCTGGCAAACGCGGATGGATTTATCAGACAGCTTCCCGAGGGGTACAACACGGTGCTTACCGGTGATGGTGCCAACCTAAGCCAAGGGCAGAGACAGCTTCTCGCCATTGCAAGGGCGGCGGTGGCGGACCCGCCAGTATTGATTTTGGATGAAGCCACCAGTTCCATAGATACCCGTACTGAGAAGATTGTGCAGGACGGTATGGATAAGCTGATGCATGGCAGGACGACATTCGTCATTGCCCACAGACTGTCCACAGTCAAGAACAGCGATTGTATCATGGTGCTGGAGCAGGGGCGTATTATTGAGCGGGGCACCCATGACGAATTGATTGAGGAGAAGGGCAAATATTACCAGCTCTATACCGGAAATGCTATTGCGGAGGGGTAATTGATGGACGTTCAACTGATGGGAGACGCAGCGATATTGGTGATATTAATAGGAATCATTGCAGCAATTGTCATTGCTATAGCTTTGATTATCTATTTTACCACAGGCAAAAAATAATCAGGAGAGAATACTATGGAAATAAGGGGCTGCCACGTTCAGTGTGCAGCCCTTTGATTCTTTATAACTCCTAATTTCCAGGCAGCTTTTCCACCCCGAATGGCATACTGTCTTTGGGAGAAAAGGGACTATTCTTGCCAATCAGCTGCTCCGGCAGTTCCGAGACGGCAATCTTTCGGATGGGAATGCCCATCTGCGCTGTACATCGCACTGCCAGAATCAAATACATGGGAAGGACTTCCTCGTACAAATCCTCCACCACCCGGAACGCCCGCAGCATCTTGATGGCGGATGCCCGTATTTCCTCCGGATCCCGCTTACACAGAGCTGCTGCCAAACGATAATCTGCACCTCGATAAATCGGATCTGCCTTCTGCCTGCATTCTTCCAGCAATGCTTCCGCCTCATCATATTCTCCGCGCAGCATCCTAAGCAGGAAACAGGAATAGACTGAAGATTGCCCATCCATCAGGGCATATGCGGTTTCATATTCATAAATCAGCATGGCATAATACATTGCCGTATGCTGATAGCCCCACTCCTCACGTTCTTTTTTCCATTTCCGGGGCGAATCTGTCCTCGGCGACAGGTCAAAGAGCTGGGCGCTGATGACTGCGCACTTTGCCGCCTGATACAGCGCCTTCAAGGTTTCTTCCATGGGCTGGTCATTTAAATAAAGTTTCTTTGCCTTGGAATAATAGGTATAGCACATCGAATGATAAAAGCTGTAGTATTCTCCCTTTGCAAAGTTATTAACACGTATTTCTGCCATCTGCTGCTGAACCGGTATTTCGCCTGCAGGTTCCTTGTAACGATAACCGGATTCCCGATATTGCTCCAACGCCGCAAAGATCCGTTCATCCGCATCCCAGCAGAGGTTATAATCTTTATCTGAGATACAAGCTGTCTGATGTGCCGTCCGAAATCTCAGACCATCGCTTGCGAAACCGCTTTTCTTCCGTTTGACAGGCTTATAACCCGGATAGTCCTTGAACCAGAAATCCTTCAATATGCTTTCAGCCCGCTGTTCATGGCATTTATGGATAAAATCCTTTTTGTCTTTGTTTTCCACCGCTTTCAAAGCTTCAGCCAGCTGAAGCTCAAATGCCTGCTCGGCTGCCATCAGCGAATGGATTCCCTCGTCACCTTCTGGCTCAACGTCCAGATAAATATCCAGAAAAGCCCAATTACGCTCAGCAATCTTCGGAGCCGCTTTCTTGTCTTTGCTCTCAAATAGTTCCAGAAGAAACATCATGGTTTGAATATATTCCACGGCCAGACCGTCCCAATCCTCTGTTGGCACAAGAACGCTGTCCTCGATCATGCCCATATAAGAGTCTCCAATGGCATACCCGGTGGGGATGGCCTGCCACAATCTCTCCATCACTTTCCTCATTCCCTTTGCATTCCCCCACTCTCGACCCACGCACAGCCGCTCATAAACCGGCCACTGCCTCTCGGCACACATTACCCCAAACAGGGCAATCTTCCAAAAAGGTTGCCCTTTCATCAACACCTCAAGCTGCATTAGATGGGCATCCCAGTTTCCTTGCCCCTTATCACTGCTTTTTTTCAAACTTATCATCCTCCTTCATAATACTGGAAGTTCTCAAAGGTATTTATTTGGCAAAAGGCGAACCACTACCCATTTTGGTAACACCCATATATATTGTAACATGTCAATCGTTTTTTTCAAGATGCGAGAATAGATAGAGTATGCAGCCTCTTGAGAGAGTAGAAAAAATGTTGACGAAGGTGTTGATAAGTGTTAAGATGTTTTTGAAAGAAAAGGTGTTACCGTGGAACAACGGTTCGCCTCAGTACAGGTCAGAAAAGCAACCTAACTTTGGTCGGTGCGGTTGCTTTTTTGACGCTCTCTATTTTTTCTGGCTTGCGCAATACTGATTATCGTGACAATGATGCTGATAATCGTCACTACAATACTGGCAAAATCCAAAATGATTCGGAACATCAATAGGGCTTACCTCTCACTTTATTTTCCATATGTATCCCTCCTTCATAATACTGGAAGTTCTCAAATGTACTCATTTGGCAAAAGGCGAACCGCTACCTATTTTGGTAACACCCATATATATTGTAACATATCAATAGTTTTTTTCAAGATGCGATAACAGAATATCATTGAGTATGCAGCCTCTTGATTCAATAAGATTTTTGTATTATATTGGTAAGGAATATTTGATACGTGAGATGAGGTAGAAAAGAAGGCGCTTATATGAAGAAATATGCCATTGCCTATTTAAGTATGTTTTTGATTCTTTGTGTACTGGGAAGGGAAAAGCAGAACTGATGAAAAGAAGATATTGGTATAAAAGGTTATGGGTATCGCTAACACTCATATTGTTGATAGGTCTGCTGACAGGCTGCAACACAGCTGTAGAACACAACACTAATGATGCAAAAACAGACCATGAAAAGAAACCGACTTTGCAGGAAGAATTAGATGCTCTTGTGAGCCAACTGACTTTGGAGAACACCATCGGAGAGTTGTCCGATTTGTCTCAAAATGCGGATATAGACAAGTTCCCGGATGAGTTGGTCCGGCGGATGCAGGAGGCGCTTGTGGCAGGAACTTCTGATGCATTGCTGGAAGAGTTGGATGATTCCGGTCTGAGGATCAGTCGGGAAGATTTTGATTATGAACCGCGTGAGGGAGAGGAATTGTCCTTTCAGGAGGAAAAGATCAATACCGTTTTGGCAGATCGGAGCAAAACCGCTTCCTATGATTTTTACCAGCTGGATATGGATCAGGATGGACTGGATGAAATCATAATGATGGAACGTACCAAGTACGAGTATTCTGGTAGCAGCAGAGCAATTGTTCTGGAGCAAAATGATACGGGTTCTTATATGTTTGCAGGCTATGACTATATGGGATACTACAGATTGTATGCCATATTTTCCTATGAGGGAACCTACTATATGATCTGCAATTATGATGATTATAAAAAGGAGGCTACCAAGGCACTGGGACTTTTTGACCTGGGTGGTGAGTCCAGAGGCTTTGCGTTGCAAATCGGTCAGGAGCATATTTATCTGCGCCGCAGCAGTACGGATTGTGAAATCGAGAGCTTGTGGACAAGTGAGCAGGATAGCGCCTACACAGAAGCGCCTGACCTTCAATCCGCCATGTGGACATATATCCGGGAGATTGGTCTGGATCTGATGCTGCGGAATCGAAACAGCGAAAGTTTTCAGGGGGCGGAAAAGGGCTTGTCCGAGCAGGAACAGGACAGGCTGACTGCAGCTTTGGATGATGCCTCTTGGACTCCTGCGCATTTGGGCTATGCGCCCCAGGAGCAGAAGTGGCTCTTTATGCTGGAAGAACAGCCGGTGTATTTCGTTCTGTATTACGGAGAGCATCCTGACCGGTATCTGGTGGAAGCCTTTCTTTATAAGGAGGATTCAGAAAAATCTGTACTGGAACCCATTGCCCTCTATAAAATAAAACCTCAGATTTGTGTAGTAGTAGAGGATTACTGGGATCATGAGGATCGCAATGTGGAAACAATCTGTTATCAATCAGAGGACGCATCTTTGGCGTTTCCGGAGAACCGGAAGGAGGTGGCGGCTCAATTATTGCAGCAAGTGCAGGGAGAATTCCAGCCGGCAGCGGAACCGTTAGCAGAGTATATTGTCCCTGATGAGCTGGTGCTTTTAGCACAGAAAGCCCTTTTTACCAGGAATTGGTCTTCGCTGGATGCTCTTGCAGCGCCTTTGGAGCTGACAGATTATGAGGCGGTGTCTGAGACTTGGTTTGCCATCATGGATTTGGACGATTTTCAGCGTTATGTGTGCCATATTTACCAATATAACATTGACGAAAATCAGTTTTTGATTGTGGTAAGGGATTCAGGCGGCTCGGCCCGCATTGCGGATATCTATTGCTATCGTCTTGCGGAAGATGGACCGAAATATATAGATCGAGTGCCTACCTTGGATATGGGTGCCCGCGTAGTGCCTTATGAGGGTGGATTTTATCTGGTGAATTCCTGCTACAACTATTACTCTAAATATACTGACACGATCTATCTGTATCCCTTGACTTTGGAAGGAATCAGCGAGCAGGCGATCGAGGTGACGCTGCTGCCTACAGATTATATCTGGACAAAAGGATATCAGAGCAATGCCCCTGTGCTGGAGCAGATTAACAGCTATGTAGAAAGCGTGCAGGAGGAATTGATGGAGGCATCTCCCATCAACGATAATATTACTGTCTTTACCGGCTGTGAGGAACCTGTCACAGATCCGGTAAAGCTTCAACGGCTTTCGAACAGTCGTGCTTGGTATAATATGGTGGTGGTGGATTATGATAATGACGGCAGACTGGAATATCAGGGCAGATACCACTGGTTTCCCAGCAACTTTACAACGCTATACCTGATCACGGAGGAATACCGCCTGGAAGACATTACACTGGAATTACAGGAAAAATGGGAGCCGGAATGTCCTTACCGCTCAAGCTATGAACTGATTCAACGGTGGTATCAGGAGTTTGATGGGAAGATATATACCTTTCAGTTGTTTTTGACGGAAGGCTACAATTACTATCTGAATGTATCTCTGTGGGAAGGGGAGCAAATCAGTTGGATTGCCAGCTATTATGTCACTCCCAGATGTGAGCTGCAGACACAGATAGTTGGTCAGGAAACTACAGGAATGGGATAACAAGGTGATATGAAGGAGGATGGAATATGAACACACTGGAAACAATCAAAACCCGCAGAAGTATCCGGAAATATAATCCGGAGATAATGGTGCCCCGGCAGCACATCACCCAGATGCTGGAGGCGGCCATGATGGCGCCCAGCGCCTGCAACACGCGGCCGTGGGAATTTGTCGTTGTGGAGAGCCGGGAAGTGAAGGCGCAGATTATGGAAGCTATGCCCTACACCCAGATGCTGGCCACCGCGCCTGTGGCCATTGTGATCTGTGGCAGGCCTGACC
>CAMWLG010000085.1 GCA_947175035.1 uncultured Lachnospiraceae bacterium
ATTATAATCTGGACACACTTTGGACACATTTATCATTTATGATATATCTCAGATAGTTGAGTAATTCACTATCTCCCCCTCATAAGAAAACGGAAAAATCCCGACATTGTCGGGATTTTTCTGTTGTAGAAAATGTCAAAATGGAGTAAAATAGATAAGATAGCTATATAATAGGTATAGCACATGAGGAAAGGATTTGGATCATGGAATCAAATACAAGACCAGAGCCAAAGACAATGCCGCTGTCAGAGATTTTGGGCAGAATAGAATACGAATGCGTGCGGGGGAGTATGGAACTTTCTGTGAGCGGGGTGATCTATGATTCCCGCAAGGTGGAGAAGGGATGTCTTTTTATCTGCATTAAGGGTGCCAATTTCGACGGACATAGCTTTGCGGCGGAGGCGGTAAAGCAGGGCGCAAGTGTGCTGGTGGTGTCGGATGACGTGGAGGTGCCTAAGGAGGCGGAGGTGACGATCCTTCGGGTGGCGGACACCCGATATGCTATGGCGTTCATCTCGGCGGCATGGTTCGGGCATCCGGCAGAGAAGCTTAAGACCATCGGCATCACCGGGACAAAGGGCAAGACCACTTCCACCTATCTGGTAAAATCCATTTTGGAGAACGCGGGTTTCCGGGTGGGATTGATCGGCACCATCGAGGTCATCATCGGGGAAAAACATATTCATGCGAACAATACCACGCCGGAATCTTATCTGCTGCAGCAGTATTTTGCGGAGATGGTGCAGGCGGGGCTGGAGGTAGTGGTGATGGAGGTCTCGTCTCAGGCGTTGATGCTGCACCGCACCCAGGGATTTGTATTTGATTATGGTATCTTTACCAATCTGGAACCGGATCACATCGGTCCCAATGAGCACAGGGATTTTGAGGATTACCTGCACTGCAAGTCTCTATTGTTCAGACAGTGTGTTGTGGGGATCGGCAATGGAGACGACAGCCATTTTGCACAGGTGATGGAGGGACACACCTGTGTCTTGGAAAGCTTTGGCATGGGGGAGGTATGTTCTCTTCGGGCGGAGCATTTGAGCCTGGTGAAAAAGCCGGGCGAGCTGGGCGTGCGGTTTACGGTAAAGCAGGACGAAGGGGAAGCGTCCTTCGAGGTGGAGGTTCCCACGCCGGGGAGATTCAGTGTCTACAACGCCCTGACCGCAATTGCCATCTGTAGGCATTTTCAGGTGGAGACGGAAGGGATCAGGCGTTCCCTGCTCTCGGCGCATGTGAAGGGGCGGATTGAGATGGTCAAGGTGTCTGACGAGTTCACGTTGCTGATTGACTATGCCCATAATGCTATGGCTTTGGAAAGTCTCTTGACCACACTGCGGGAATATGAGCCCCACAGGCTGGTGTGTCTCTTTGGATGCGGCGGCAATCGGGCGAAGTCCAGACGGTTTGAGATGGGGGAGGTCAGCGGGAAATTGGCGGATTTGACCATCATCACCTCGGATAATCCCCGTTTTGAGGAGCCTCAGGCGATCATAGAAGATATCAAGACAGGGATTGCCAAGACGGAAGGCCGTTATGTGGAGATCTGTGACCGCAAGGAGGCAATCCGTTATGCCATAGAGCATGGCGAGCCGGGGGATATCGTCGTGTTGGCGGGCAAAGGACATGAGGACTATCAAGAGATAAAAGGCGTGAAGTATCCCATGGACGAGAGGGATTTGATTCGGGAGGTTCTGGAGGGACGCTGAGTGCAGGAACAGTACGCGGATATCATTGTGGATATCTCTCATGAAAAATTGGATAAACCGTTCCAATATAGGGTGCCGGCAAAGCTGCAGGGCAGGCTGGAACCGGGGATGTGTGTACAGATTCCTTTTGGAAACGGCAACAGGCTGATCAAGGGCTATGTGTTGGAGTTGGGTGAGGAGTGTAAGTTTGATCCCGCTAGGACCAAGGAGATTGCGGGGATTGCGCCAAAGGATGTGGATGTCACTGACAAGATGATCCTGTTAGCGGCATGGATCCGCCAGAATTACGGCTCCACCATGATACAGGCATTAAAAACCGTGCTTCCAGCCAGACAGTCGGTGAAAAAGCAGGAGCATCGCTTTGTGGAGGTGCTGATGAACCGGGAAGAGCTGACTTCCCTTCTAGGGGAGGCCATGCGAAGGAAGCAGACCGCCAAGGCAAGGATTTTAGACGCGCTTCTGGAACAGGAGGATGTCAGTGATAGGATGAACAGGGCGATTCCCTATCAGTGGATCACGGGAAAGTTGAACGTGTCCGCCGCCACTGTCAAGAGTCTGGAAAAGGCAGGGGCATTGCGCGTCGTCACCACGGCGGATTTTCGCAATCCTGTCAAGCTGGGGCAGGAATCTTTGACCACACAGGGCAGGGAGGCAAAGGCGATAGAGCTAAGCATCCATCAAAAGCGGATTGTGGATGAGGTTTTGCAGGATTTTGACAATGGTGATGTCGGGACATACCTGATACACGGCATCACTGGAAGCGGCAAGACGCAGGTTTATATGGAGTTGATCGCGGGGGTGGTGGAGCGAGGAAGGCAAGCCATTGTGCTCATACCAGAGATTGCGCTGACTTATCAGACATTGCTTCGTTTTTACAGACGGTTCGGGGACAGGGTCAGCGTTATGAACTCAACGCTCTCCCCTGGGGAGAAATATGACCAGTGCGAGAGAGCCAAGAACGGGGAGATTGACGTGATCATAGGCCCCCGATCCGCATTGTTTACACCTTTTCCCAAGATAGGACTCATCATCATGGACGAGGAGCACGAGGGGAGCTATAAAAGTGAATCCACCCCAAAGTATCACGCGAGGGAGACCGCCTTGGAGGTGGCAAGGCTTCACGGTGCAAGCGTGGTGTTGGGGTCGGCAACTCCCTCTATGGAGGCGTTTTATCGGGCGGATCAGGGGGAATACAAGCTGTTTACCCTGACCGAGCGGCTGACGGGCGGTGCCTTGCCCGCAGTTTATACCGTGGATTTGCGGGAAGAATTAAAGCGGGGTAATCGCTCCATCTTCAGCGGCAAACTGCAGGAACTATTGGCGGATAGACTGCAGAAAGGGCAGCAGAGCATGTTGTTTTTAAACCGCAGGGGGTATGCGGGCTTTATCTCCTGCAGGGCGTGCGGGCATGTGATGAAATGCCCTCATTGCGATGTGTCATTGTCGGAGCACGGGGATGGCAGTCTGGTCTGTCATTACTGTGGTTACAGGGAAATGAAGCCTGGGCTTTGCCCTAAGTGTGCGTCCAAATATCTGTTGGGCTTCCGGGCGGGAACCCAGCAGGTGGAGGAGAAGCTTAAGACACTTTTCCCGGGGGTGCGGACGCTGCGAATGGACGGAGACACCACCAAGACCAAGGACAGCTATGAGAAGATTTTATCCGCCTTCGCAAACGAGGAGGCGGACGTGCTAATCGGCACACAGATGATTGTGAAGGGGCACGACTTCCCCAAGGTCACACTGGTGGGAATCCTGGCGGCGGATCTGTCCTTGAGCGCGGCAGATTTCCGGGCGGGGGAGCGGACATTCCAATTGCTGACACAGGCTGTGGGCCGGGCCGGGCGAGGAACGCTTCCGGGGGAGGCGGTGATACAGACCTATCAGCCGGAGCATTACGCGGTGACCCGCGCCGCGGAGCAGGATTATGAGGGTTTCTATCAGGAGGAGATTCTTTACCGGGAGCTGGGCGGTTATCCGCCAGCGGCACATATGCTGGCAGTACAGATTTTTGCAGACAAAGAGGATGGGGGGGAGAATATCGCCCGCCGTCTGGCGGAGGCGGTGAAGGCGGACGGCACGCCGGTGCTAGGACCCGCCCCGGCATCCATAGGCAAGATAAACGATATTTACCGTTTTGTGTTTTATGTCAAAAATACGGACTACAGGCGGTTGGTGCAGGTCAAGGATCATCTGGAAAAGCTGCTTTCCCAGTGGCAGCCAAGGGAGGAACAAGTGCAGTTTGACTTTGACCCCATGAACTGTATGTAGCACAATAAAGGAGAGAGACATTATGGCGATTAGAAACATCCGTGAATTCGGTGACGAGGTATTAAACAAGAAATGCAAGGAAGTGACGGAAATGACTCCCCGTACCAAGGAGCTGATTGAAGATATGCTGGAGACCATGTATGAGGCCAATGGCGTGGGACTGGCGGCGCCGCAGGTGGGGATTTTAAAGCGTATCGTGGTGATCGATGTGACGGGGGAGGATCCTTATATTCTGATCAACCCGCGTATTGTGGAGAGCAGCGGTGAGCAGACAGGGTCTGAGGGATGTCTGAGTCTCCCCGGAAAGAGCGGCATCGTGACCAGACCGGATTATGTGAAGGCGGTGGCGCTGGATGTGAATATGAAGCCTTTTGAGCTGGAGGGGACGGAGCTTCTGGCGAGGGCAATCTGTCATGAGCTGGATCACTTGGAGGGACATCTCTATGTGGAGAAGGTGGAAGGCGAGCTGCAGGATGTGGTTTATAGCGAGGAGGATTCAGAATAAATGAAAATTGTGTTCATGGGAACTCCGGATTTTGCCGTGGGAGCGTTGGAAGCGCTGGTGAAGGCAGGGCATGAGATTACATTGGTGGTGACCCAGCCGGACAAGGCGAAGGGGAGGAGCGGTCAGCTCCAGCCGCCGCCGGTGAAGGAATGCGCGTTGAAATATCAGATTCCGGTGATGCAGCCGAGAAGAATCAAAACGCCGGAGGCTATAGAGGAGCTGAAAGGGTATCCGGCGGACGTGTATATCGTGGCTGCCTTTGGGCAGATTCTCTCCCAGGAGATATTGGACATGCCAAAGTTTGGCTGTCTGAACATCCATGCGTCCCTGCTCCCCAAATACAGGGGGGCGTCACCGATTCAGCATGTGATCATAGACGGGGAGAGTGAGACCGGTGTCACGATCATGCAGATGGACGCGGGCGTGGACACCGGGGATATGCTTTATAAAAAAAGCATTCCCATTGCGCGGGACGACACCTACGAGACCCTTCACGACAAGCTGATAGTGCTGGGCGGCGAGGCGATTGTGGAGGCACTGCCCTTGTTGGAGGCGGGCGAGCTTACCCCCGAGAAGCAGGAGGATTCCCTGAGCTGTCATGCGCCTTTGATTAGCAAGAAAATGGGAGAAATTGATTTTACGAAGGATGCTTTTGTGCTTGACCGACTGATTCGAGGCATGACTCCATGGCCAAGTGCTTATACTATCTATAAAGGAAAACAACTGAAGATTTGGCGGGCGGAGGCGGCTTCGGAAGATGTGACCGGCGTCGCTGGCGGCGAAATCATCTCTGTGTCCAAGGATTGTATCAAGGTGGCGTGCGGCACCAATGTCCTTTGTGTGTATGAACTGCAGCTTGAAGGGAAGAAGCGCATGAGCACTCATGATTTTCTGCTGGGCGTGAAGGTGCAGGCAGGGGAAAGATTTGGAATAGTGTGAGAAGAGGAGGAACAGTATGCCTTACGGTTATTATGGATATTATGGTTACTATTGGGACCCCACGTATATTCTGGTCCTGATCGGCGCATTGCTGTGTATGGGCGCGAGCGTTCTGGTGAACAGTACCATGAATAAATACAAAAAAGTACGCAACTCCACGGGGCTTACCGGGGCGGAGGCGGCGCAGCGGATTCTGCATTATGAAGGCATTTATGACGTGCAGGTTGAATGCCTGCAGGATGGAAAAGGAGATCATTACGACCCGCGGGATAAGACGGTGAGACTTTCCTATGATGTGTATCACAACCCTTCTGTGACGGCGGTGGGGGTTGCCGCCCATGAATGTGGCCATGCCATCCAGCATGCCAAGGGCTATGCGCCGCTTTCCATCCGCTCATCCCTGGCGCCTGTGGCGGGCATTGCCAGTTCTCTGGGGATTCCCCTGATTATCCTGGGGGTGATCCTGGGAGGTTCTCAGATGTTGATTCAAATCGGTATCTGGGGGTTTGTGTTGGCGGTGCTGTTTCAGCTCGTCACGCTGCCGGTGGAATTTAACGCTTCCCGTCG
Organism: uncultured Lachnospiraceae bacterium; assembly: GCA_947175035.1. Taxonomy (GTDB): domain Bacteria; phylum Bacillota; class Clostridia; order Lachnospirales; family Lachnospiraceae; genus Acetatifactor. The sequence continues at coordinate 5,989 of CAMWLG010000085.1, forward strand.
GGCAGTGGGGAAGATTTCCCAATACGGACTGTTATCGGAGCAGGAGAATGCGGGATGTAAGAAGGTGTTGACCGCAGCGGCTTTGACTTACGTGGCAGCGGCAGCCTCCTCCATATTGCAGCTGCTTCGTCTGGTGCTCTTGTTTGGAGGCGGCAGCAGGCGGAACGATTGACCGAGTGCGGCAGATGCAAAGGGGATATGGAAAGATGGCAGAAAATACAAGGGAGATTGTGTTAGATACTTTGCTTGTCCTGGAGCGGGGGGAGGAATTTTCCCACAGGCTGATCAAGGCAGTGTTGGATAAATACAATTATCTGGAGGAACGGGATAAGGCGTTTATCAAGCGGCTGACCGAAGGGACGATAGAGAGACAGATAGAGCTTGACCATTATCTAAACCAATGCTCCAGCGTTCCGGTGCGCAAGATGAAACCATTGATCAGGTGCCTTATGCGCATGAGCGTCTACCAACTGCTCTATATGGACAATGTGCCGGACAGCGCGGTGTGCAATGAGGCCTGCAAACTGGCACAAAAGCGTAAATTCGGCAATTTAAAGGGATTTATCAATGGTGTGCTGCGCAATCTGGCAAGGCAGAAGGAAAGTCTGTCTTTGCCTGACCGCAAGACCTATCCGCAGGAATATCTCTCTGTCAAATACTCCATGCCCCTTTGGCTGGTGGAGCGGTGGATGGAAAGTTACGGGGAGGAGAGGGCGCAGAAGCTCTTGGAAGGACTTTTGGAGATTCATCCCGTGTCGCTTCGTTTTCGGACGGATTTGCCAGAGACAGAGCGGGGGACATTGATTGACGCCATGGAGCAGTCGGGCGTCAAACTGTGCAAGAGCAGTCTGAGCCCTTATGTTTACACCGTGGAAAACACGGAGAATATCTCGGGATTGCCCGGGTTTGCGCAAGGAAAATTCGTGGTTCAGGATGTAAGCTCTGTCCTGGCGGTGGAGGCGGCGGGCATCAGGGCGGGAGATTTTGTGGTGGATCTTTGTGCCGCCCCTGGAGGAAAGAGCATCTTGGCGGCGGAGAGAGCAGGAGATGCGGGCAAGGTGCTTTCACGGGACGTTTCAGAGGGAAAGGTGTCGCTCATTCGGGACAATATTGACCGTATGGGCATGAGGAATATAGAAGTGTCTGTATTTGATGCCACGGGGACAGATCAGACGCTTGTGGGAAAGGCGGATGTGGTGCTGGCGGATTTGCCCTGTTCCGGACTGGGGGTCATGGGCAAAAAGCGGGACATTAAGTACCATATGAGCCCGAAGAAAATTGCTAATATTGTGGGACTGCAGAGAGAGATTATAGAGAGTAGTTGGCAGTACGTCAAGCCGGGCGGCGTGCTGCTTTACAGCACATGCACAATCAATCCGGAGGAAAATGAAGAGGCGGTTCGGTGGATTGTGGAGCATTTTCCCTTTGAGATGGAGGAGGAACGACAATTCATGCCCGGGGAGGATGAAGCGGATGGATTTTACTATGCAAGGCTCAGACGGCGGGAAAACGGATGTGAAATCCCTGTCCTTGAAGGAGCTGACTGAGGAGTTGGCCAGGTATGGCGAGAAGCCTTTTCGGGCGAAGCAGATGTATGAATGGATGCATGTGAAGCTTGCGAGGGATTTTGAGGAGATGACCAATCTCTCCAAAGCGTTCAGGGAACAGTGCGGACAGCGATATCATTACACTGCTTTGGAGGCTGTGCAGGTTCAGGAATCTCAAATTGATGGGACTAAGAAGTTCCTGTTTCGTTTGGCGGACGGCAACATGGTGGAGAGTGTGTGGATGCGCTATAAGCATGGCAATTCCGTGTGCATTTCCTCCCAAGTGGGATGTCGTATGGGATGTCGATTCTGTGCCTCCACGCTGGATGGGTTGGAGCGAAATCTCCTGCCCTCGGAGATGCTGGATCAGATTTACGCAATCACAAGACTGACGGGAGAGAGGGTTTCCAATGTTGTGGTCATGGGAATCGGGGAGCCGCTGGATAACTATGACAATCTTCTGAAATTTATCCATATGCTCACGGATGAGAACGGACTACATATCAGCGGACGCAACCTCACCGTGTCAACCTGCGGCATTGTACCACGCATACGACAGTTGGCGGAGGAAAAATTGCAGATTACCCTGGCGCTCTCCCTTCATGCCACCACGGACGAGAAAAGGCGCAGGCTCATGCCTGTGGCAAATAAATACTCGATTGCGGAGCTGATGGATGCCTGCAAATATTATTTTGACAGTACCGGTAGGCGGATTACCTTTGAGTATGCGCTCGCGGGCGGCGTCAATGACTCCTTGGAGGACGCCAAGGAGCTCGCCGCTTTTGCCTCAGAGCTGTGCTGCCATGTGAATCTGATTCCGGTCAATCCTGTGAAAGAGCGGGATTTTGTGCAGTCAGAAGCCAATAAAACACAGGATTTTAAGATGAAGCTTGAGAGAAGTGGAATCAATGTTACTGTTAGACGGGAAATGGGGAGGGATATTGACGGCGCCTGTGGGCAGCTTAGGAGGAATTATAAGAACAACTAAAAAATAGGGAATAGTGAGTGATGGACTCTCTCTATTCCCTAGGTTTTTGTTATACTTTATGGTGTTTGGCAAGCAGCCACGATATCTTCGTACTGCTCCTGGTCAATCCTGCCAGCCGCATAATAAACATCAGCCATGGTCAAAATCTCATCGGTGGTCTTCTTGCCGTTTGAAAGCAAATTTTTTAAAATTTTATATGCCATAACAATTATCCCTCCATTCCAAGTTTCATTAGACTTGTTTCATACATCAAAGTCGCTATACATGCGGTTACTTCTTCATTAGTAAGTGGTTCCACATCTATCTCTACTTGATCATCATTTCCATAATTCCATTTCTCTGTTTGCACCATATTTTCCAAATCAGTATAGTAGATAGCGTTTGGATTGTCTTCTAATACATCGTATCTGTATTTGTATTCAGAGCAATCCTTGTATACATTTCCATCTGGGTCATATATAACAAATCCGCTAATATTTTCTTGAATATTTGGATAAAACAAGGACACGATATTCCCCTGAATACCATAACCATCCAACTCGATTAATCCTTTCGAGTTGTTGTATTTGACTTTGAATTTTTTCTTCTCCATATTTCAAACCTCTCCATTATCATATGTCTATTGGTAATTCGTATACGGCAATCTTCAAGTAGCTGCCTTTATTAACAACCATTGTAAGCGGGACGACATCTTCTTGAAGAGCACCCCTCGCATTTCCATATGAAGCCATAACCATTTTCCTGAAACATTGTGTATCACGCCTATCTGTAACATATGTAACATACCAAGAGTCAAAATTACCTATATCTGTTGCATTGGAACTACCTCCAGCGCTTGAAACTATGTAATCATGCCCGATATAATACCTTTCCAGGAGCTTCACCGTTTGTTTTGCATCCCAAGCATCAATAAAGTATGTACCTACTAAACGTACAGCATTAGTCAGAGCACTTATATCTGTCTTTTTAGCATAGGTATTTATAATGCTATTTCCGGCACTATCATTATAAGCATTTTTTGCTAAATTAACTCCAACAGCACCTAATCCATCTATTCCTACATTAACTATTGCATTAGCTAGGTCTTCCTGTAAAAATATTGCACCTTGGTTTGTATTACTGCCTGAGGCAAAACCTCTTACATTAAGTGCATTGCGTATATCGGTACCGGTACGAACATTGTTAGCATATGTCGCAGTTCCGGCATTCCCCGTAATACTGCCTGCAATGGGTTGATTGACTATAATATTATTGTTTGATGTAAGCTTCAATGTACTTGCTTTAATTTCCAGCTTGTCATCTTCGTATTCATGTAAAAATACATATTCTCCATCTCCGAAGTTTAGTTTATTGCCATAATTTCCAGCCCCTTTTAGTCTTAGATTCCCTGTTATTGTTCCACCGCTAATAGGCAAGAAATCTGAGGCGTGTTTCCCATCTACAGTGTCGGCGTTTGTGGCTGTTGCAGCGTTCCCGGTAATATTACCATCAATGGGTGTGCTTATTTCCAGATTATCATTAATTTCAAGACGAAGGTGGTTTGCCTTTATTTCTAAACAATCGTCTTCATACTCGTATAGATGTACATAATCACCATCCCCAAAGTTTATTTTATTACCATACAAATGGGCGTCATCGTCATCATCAGTATCGTTAAATTGCAGTCTTAAATTGCCGGTTATAGTGCCGCCTTCTATTGGAAGAGCACCAACATCTGTAGCAGTTATATTTACGTTACCGGTTCGATATGTTGTTTCGGCATTTCCTTTTACCCCTGATACGCTTGTTGTAATACTTCCAGTTGTCACAAACCCACTATCATTTGTTAATTCGCTCGTTTTGGTTGGAACTGTAATATTAGCAGTTACATTCGTACTTTGATTTGCTGCAAATGTTTGTATATTAGTACCATTCTTTTGAATTGTTAAAATACCGTTATTGACGGTTGGAATAGTATTTGTAAGTGCATCAATTAAATCTTTTAGAACCTTGCCTTGTTTTGCAGACAATGGTTTATTAGTGTCGGCAGAGGTAAGATTATCAATAATATCAGATACATTTACTTTACTTGTAGTGATACCGTCAATTAAGGATTTGTTATTCTTGATATAATCAACAATTTCACTTAATTGATCAAGAGTCGTGTCGTCACTGTCTGCTAATGTGTTAAGTCTTGCTGTAAGTTTTGAAATAAGATTTCTTATATCGGTATGAGTAGAAGTAGATGCATTATGGTTAGATATCGCTGAGTTTATTGCACTTTGCTGTGCGGTTGATACAGGTTTATTGATATCTGATGTATTATCCACATTCCCAAGCCCGACTTGTTCTTTGGTAACGTTATGTGGGTTGTTTTTATTTTTTATATGTTCGTCTAGTATTTCTTCTTGATTATTACTATTTGATGCTAATTCATTCAGAGCAGAATCCATCAAATCCATATTATTATTTTGTACCGACACGGAATATTTTTCTGTCGATAGTGGTTTCCCCAAGCCGTAGTGTGGAGTGGTATTCATTTTTATAATTCCTCCCCGCTTAATATTTTAGTATAATCTGACAATACATCCTATTCCTCAAAATATAAAATACTTTTTGTTACTTAATTTAGAAATTGCTCATAATCAATAATAATGTCATCTAACTGATCCTCATTCTGACATTTATTAATCAAATCCTCAATATGCTGTTGATATGACACTAAAGGATTTATATACTGTTTTATTTCATATATCAATTGAAGAAATTCTTCCTGAGTCCATTCTTCTTGCTCTTTTCCAGTTTCATTCCACATTAGTTTTGCATTGGGATCTATAGTACATTCTGCCTGATATGTTATATAT
>CAMWLG010000086.1 GCA_947175035.1 uncultured Lachnospiraceae bacterium
CCCCATTTTACCCCCCCGAGCAGCTCTGTCAACATTTTATGACAAGTTTCTGTGTCTTACGGAAAAATCTACAGAAAAAGTCAAAAGTAGCGGGAAGCCTTGGTTTGTTTTACCGACTTCCCGCTGCTTTTCGTATCAAACACCTGATATTGTATTGCTACTGCTTCAGACACCACACCGTCGTCACCTTAAACAAGTCCCCGTCCACATCAATCGTAAGCTCCCCGCCCTGCAGCTGGGTAAAGCTTTTGGCAATAGCGAGCCCAAGCCCGCTCCCTTCCGTGTTGCGGGACGCGTCCCCCCGCACAAATCGGTCTGTCAGTTCTTCCGGGTTCACCATAATCTCCTCAGCTGTGATATTTTTCAGCGTGATAATGACCCGATTCTCCACAAGAAATCCGTTCACGTAGACTCTGGTGCCGGGCATGGCATATTTGGCAATATTGTTGAACAAATTCTCATAAATGCGGTAAGTGCGCTGGGAATCCAATGGCAGCACAACTTTCTCCTCTGGCAGCACAAGCCGCAGATCCAGATCCTGTTCCTTCATCTTATCTTCCACCTCGAAGGCAACCTGACGCACCAGATTCATGATATCTACATCCATAATGTTCAGGGTCATACTCTGGGAGTTCGCCTTGCTTACCTCGAACAGGTCCTCTATGAGCACTTTGAGGCGAAGAGACTTGCGCTCCAAGGTGTCCAGATACTCCTTTTGCTGTTCTTTGGTCAGATTCTCTTCCTTCAACAGATTGATGTAAGTGATAATGGCAGTGAGGGGTGTCTTTAGATCATGGGACACATTCGTAATCAACTCCGCCTTCATGCGCTGGCTCTTGACCTCCTCCTCCACCGCCTTTTTAAAGCCGTTTTGGATGCGGTAAACCTGAGGCTTAAAGGGCTCGAATACTCCCCAGTCCTCCTTGATCTGCACGTTCAGATTTCCCTCCGCAATCTCGTTGGTGGCACGCAAGAAAAGATTGTATTTTTTTTGCAGATCACTGATATACTTCCGCAGCACGATATACAATAGGACAGAATACACCACGGCGATGCCAAAACCGCCAAACCACAAGCTGCTGATAAAGAACAGGATAATCCCGTTGATCAGCACCAGACGGATGATCAGCTTGTTTGCTTTCTTGCTCACGTCAAAATGAACAACGGTATCGTACAGCCCTGCCATCTTGGACTTTATAAATGGGAAAAAGCGATAAATCAGGCTCCGCTCCTTAATATAGCCCCAAATTCCCAGTCTTCGGATATCCCGCAGGTTCATGCCGATATACCACGCCACAAAATAATTCGCAGTCAAAAGCAAAAGGTTGGCGCCATAGACAAATATCTCGTTCGCAATACCCGTTTGCGGACTAACACGCTCCAAGACCGCACTTGCCTCCCCGTTCAATGTGACAAACGACATATAAATGCACAGATTGAATCCCAGAGAAGCCCATATCACACTCAGACAATACAGCAGTTCCAACGGAATCCGCAGCCATTTAGATTCAGGTCTCCCCGTTTCCTCCGGCATCCCAGACACCGGCAGGAAGAATGCCAGTATCCCCACGATAAACCATGAGAGGACTAACAGAGTTGAGATTCCGTCTCTTACATACCCGATATAACGCGTATCCTTCAGGTTGTAATTATACCTATGAAGCATTAGCGTGCGTTCTCCCGCTTCGTATTTTGCCCAATCCTCTTTGGAGATACTATAAACAACACGACAATCCGCAGGACCTCCCAAGGTAAAATAGTTGGAATCAGATGTCAAATGAAAGTTTCTCGCCGCCTCGTTTAACAGCTTGCGCATCATATTGGCGTCATTCCCGCACGCCACATCCTCCACCTTACAGTTTCCATTTTTATCAAACAAGAGAGCCATGTAAAAATACTGCTCTGAACTCACGATATCGCTTCCCGCAGACAGGTTTGAGACGGTGGCACCGGTGCTTAAATCCTCGCACAAGTAGTCAAAGGTATTGTTGACCTGTGAAAACTCTTCTTCCAGCTTGACAAAATAGTTTTCTCGCAAATATTGCAGATAATTATATGTGCTGTCCATATCTTCATCGTTTTCCATGGGTGGTCGCACATATCCATCTCTAATGAATTCGGAATATCTCCACTCATCAAGTATCCATTCACAGCCTTCCTTGGGATTCACATAAATATCCTCATAGCCCAGCTCCTCCGAACTTTGTGATTGCATTAAATCATGATAAATCACATAAGTCTGCTCCATGAGCCAAGCCGCTGTCTCTTGAGTCTCCAAGGGGTTCTCCAGCTTCCCCTCTGTCTTCGCACTCCTTTCAAAGCCTCCGTAACTCACCACATAGAGAACCGACGCAATCAATGAAACAATCAAGCCTCCCACAATCCATCCCAACCGTCTTCCTGCAGGCTTCTTCTCTTCTCTATCCATTTCTGACGCTTCCGAATTCTGATTCACCTGATCCTGATTCACTTGCATCTGCTTTCCCTCCCTAATCCTATAATGGGTTATCGTTACGTTTTACTGCTTTTCGATTTTATATCCCACTCCCCACACCACCTTCAAATATTTCGGGTTCTTTGGGTCAATTTCTATCTTCTCCCGGATATTGCGCACATGCACCATAATGGTGTCCGTGTTTACCGCCTTCTCATTCCAGACACGCTCATAAATCTCGTCAGCGGAGAACACCCGCCCCGGATTCTTGATCAGCAGCTGCACAATCTTAAACTCCATGGGCGTCAGCTTCACCGGCTCGTCGTCCACCGTGACCTCCACGGTATCCTCGTTCAACTCAAGTCCGCCGATGCGGTGAATATGCGCATTCTCCTCCCCTTTTACCACATTCAGGTACTTGGCATAACGGCGCAGCTGGGAATTCACCCGCGCCAAGAGCTCCAAGGGGGTAAAGGGCTTTGTGACATAATCATCCGCCCCCATATTGAGCCCCATGATTTTATCCACCTCCTCGGACTTGGCAGAGAGCATGATCACCGGAAACTCGTACCCTGCCGCCCGAAGCTGCATCAACATGGTAACACCATCCATCACAGGCATCATGATATCCACAATCGCCAAATGAATAATATCTCCTTGTTTGATAAGCGCCAGCCCTTCCTTGCCGTTTGCCGCCTGCAGCACCTCGTAGCCCTGATTTTTCAAATAAATCTCCACACCGTTTCTGATTTCATTGTCATCCTCCACCAATAAAATGCGATATTTTTCCATAGTCGTTTCACGATCTCCTTACTTTTCTATCAATCGAGCAGCTAAATTCCATTTGCGACTCTGTGCATAAAAAGTCCCGCATCCATGATCCCGCAGGATGATTTTTTATGTTGACAGACATAAGTATATCCTGAAACTGCCCTTCTGGCAACTGTCTTCTCCCGATATTGCAGAGCCGTCTGATACGCCCCCTCAGCCATCCCTGCAAGCATCTCACTTTTGTGCACCAGCTCTATGATGCCATCTGCAAAATCCTCCAATTCCTCGTCAAACAGACGTCCGTTTACACCCTCTTTCACCAAATCTCTGACCCCGCTGGCATCCACCGCATAGACAGGCGTTGCCCCCGCGAATGCCTCCAATATGACAATCCCCTGGGTCTCCGTCTTGGATGCAAATAAAAATGCGTCCGCCGCGGCGTAATATGCCGCAATCTCCCTGTTGGGCACGCTCCCTGCAAAAAGAATCTCCTCCGTCACATGCAGCTGATCCCGCAAAGCCTCATACTTCGCCCTGTCAGGGCCGTCCCCCACCAGAAGCACCCGAAAAGGTGTAAAACTCTCTTTCTGCAGCATTTTCTCCTTGGCTAATGCCACACTCCTGATCAAAAAATCCACATTTTTTTCATGGGCCATACGGGACACGGACAACAATAATGGGCAGTCTGTGGCGTTATATTTTGCCCGCAGAGCTTCTTTCTCCTGCTCCGGTACTTGAAAGTGGCATTCCTCGATCCCCGTGGGCAGAATATCCAATCGCTCATAGTCTATCTGGCAATGATTGTGGAGATATTCCAAAATCCCCTCCGTGGGTGCGAAAATCCGATCACAATGCTTCATAAAACCATGCATATAGCGGGGAATGAGCACCTCCTTCAACAGAAAAAGAATATGCTCCGACAAAGGGCCAAACAAATGCTTCTCCTTGTCCGCCCACCCTTCCATGGCACGAATTCCCTTGAAATACGAAAGATATTCCTCATATCTGGTATGGTATGTGAAGGTGAGGGGAATCTCATATTTTCGCGCAAGATAGACTGCCATCTGCCCGATCAGCATGGGATGATGCACGTGAATCACGTCAAAGGACTGTCGTCTAAACTCCTCCTCGATATGCTTGTCAAATGGATTGGGCAGTACGACTCCTCCTATAAAATGCTTCATAAGGGTGGAATAACGAAATACCCCTGCCTCTTCCTCCTGTCCCTCATAAGTAGGCGCAAACACTGTCACGCTATGTCCCTCGGCCCGCAGGGCGTTTGCCAAACGCTCCACCGAGATGGGGACGCCCCCAAGAAACGGTTTGTAGTTGTTGGTCATCAATGCAATATTCATGGTCATCCTCCCCCTTCTGTTTTATAAGCGATCAAAGTGTGATACGCTCCAAAAGTGTAAACACGCTGTCTCCCATCACATAGCCCGCCCCCACAAAGAAGAAGTTCCATACAATAATCCCAAGGGTAGAGCTTATGATATACTTGTCCAGAGGCATCTGCAGCACGCCTGCAGGAATCGAGACAAGGGTTCGGATCATGGGCATCAGCTTGGCAAGGAACACCCCCATGCAGCCCTTTTCCCTCACCCACTCCAGATTCTTACGCAGGGCGGGCTCATGCTTCGGAAACCTTCGGATATAAGCCCTCAGGAACACCCTCCCGCCCTTTAATCCCATCCAATACAGGATCAGGCTTCCCAAAAGCCCCGCCGCCACGGTAATCACCATCACCCAGCCAAAGCTGATATTGCCCTTTGCCGCCATCACTCCCGCCAAAGGCATGATGATTCCCGCCGGGAACCCCGGCATATTCAGATATTCCAGAAACACAATCACAAAAATAGCAACCGCCCCGTATCTGGTAAAGTACATTGTCAATATGGATACATCCATGTGATACCTCATTTCCGCAATGCCCCGTATAAAGCACGCCATAGACTCTTTTGTATTTATCTGCATTCTACAGGGAAATTCCAAAAAACAAGAACAGAACTTTCCAAAGAAATTCTAAAGATAGGTGTAAGAAATTCCAAAACGCTTATAGAATCAAAAAATAAAGTGGATAAGTTATGTTACCGGTAACTTACACACTTTATCTTATAATCAACTCTGTATCTTTTTCAGCTGATAAAACCGCCCTTTCTGCTCCATCAACTCCTCATAAGTCCCGCACTCCACGCACCGTCCCTCGTCAATCACCGCAATCCTGTCTGCATCCCTGATGGTGGACAGCCTGTGCGCCACAATGAAGGTGGTGCGGTTTCTGGTCAGGTTATTCACTGCCTCCTGAATCAGCTTTTCTGAAATGCTGTCCAAGGCGGAGGTCGCCTCATCCAGCACAATGACCTTGGGGTCGCGAATCAGTGCCCTTGCGATGGAAATCCTCTGACGCTGGCCGCCTGAGAGCTTGCCGCCATGCTCTCCCACCTTCGTATCCAGACCATCCGGCAGGGAGTCAATCAATTCCTTCAGATTGGCGGCGCGGATGACCTCGTCCAACCGCTCCTGTGTCACGTTCTCGCATCCATAGGTGATATTTTCCCGAATGGTGCCGGAGAACAGGATGGAGGTCTGGGGCACTACCGCCAAGTGCTTTCGATAGCTGCGCAGATCAATCTCATTTATATTTTCCCCGTCCAGAAGCACCTCGCCCTGCTCTGTCAGGTAAAACCCAATCACCATATTGATAATGGTGGTCTTGCCCGCACCGGACTCTCCCACCAGGGCGATGGTCTCCCCCTGCCTCACTTCCAGGTTCAAGCCGTTCAGCGTATTTTTGCCGCCGTCATGGTATTTGAAATACACATCCCGAAAAGAAAACACACCGTTCACATGGTCAATTTCCCGTTTCCCCTCGTTGATCTCCACGTCATCAGACAACAGCACCTCACCGATGGAATTGACAGACTCGATCCCCTTAGCAATGATAGGCACCAGCGCGATAATAGCTGACACCTGATTTACAATCGTTGCAAAATAACTCTGGTAAAGAGCGATATCCCCCGCCAGAATCCCGCCCTGATAGGAAAGATAACCAGTAAAGGCAAGACAGATCACCTGAAAAATCTGGAAGATCGCCCAGCCCACGGAGCCGAACAATGCCTGCACCAAATCCAGCTTGTAGCCTCTCTCCGCCACGGTGAATAGCTGTCCGCTCATCTTACGAACCTCTTCCTCCTCCAATGCATGCGCTCTCGTGACGGGAATCAGCTCCACCATCTCCATGACACGGGCAGAGGTCTCCTCCATCTCCCGCCTGAATTCCGCGTTGCGCTCCCGCATCACATTGCGGAAAGCCATCATGGTGATCGCTGCAATAGGTGTGGTGATCAGGAAAAAGAAAAATACCATCACGCTCTTGGAGACGGTCACCACCAGCGCCACACCAATGTTCAAGGCAATGTTCAGGATGCTTAGGAACATCTGGGTAGAGAGCCCCTCCACCGCCTCCACGTCACGCATGATCTTGGACTGGAGCCTACCGGAGCGAGTCTCTATGTGATAGGCGATGGAGAGCTGCTGAAGCTTGCGGATCAGCGCCTTTCTAAGCCCGGTCTCCGCATATCTCGTCGCCTGACTCTTGTAATCCGTGTAAAGATAATTCATTGGCACATTCAGCACAATCAACGCGACCATCAATATGGTATAAAAAACCGTGTTGCGCAGACAGTCCGGATTGTTCGTGGTGATGTCATTGATGATATTGGCGGTCACGATGGGCAGCACCCACACACAGGCATGCTTGATGAAGAAAAACACCACCGCAAGCACAAACTTATAATAATTGCCCTTATAGATCGCCACCAGTATTTTCAAGGGATGCCCCTGATACTTGCGGTAACAGTCCGTGAACCAGGTTTCCGGCTCAATGCCCTTGGGCGGGCTCATTTTTTTCTCAAAAGATGTTTTCTGGGAAGTTTTACTCATATTGCCCCCTTTGCTGGACACACTGCATAAGAAAGGGGATGCCTTCGCATCCCCCGTCCCGCTTAGTTATTGATCAGCTTGTCATCCTCGTTGTTCCAGCTATAGAGCTTACGAACCTCCTCGCCTACCTTCTCGGCGGGATGTTCACTGGCAAGCTTTCTCATAGCCTTAAAATGAACCTGCTTGCCTGCGGGAGACATATCCAAGAGGAATTCCTTCGCGAAGGTTCCGTCCTGAATGTCGCTTAAAATCTTCTTCATGGTTTTCTTGGTCTCGTCAGTAATAATCTTCGGACCGGTTACATAATCACCATATTCAGCGGTATTGGAGATAGAATATCTCATGCCTGCAAATCCTGACTGATAGATCAAATCCACAATCAGCTTCATCTCATGAATACACTCAAAGTATGCGTTTCTGGGGTCATAACCTGCCTCCACCAAGGTCTCGAAGCCTGCCTGCATCAATGCGCAGACACCGCCGCACAGCACGGCCTGCTCGCCGAACAGGTCTGTCTCTGTCTCGGTACGGAAAGTAGTCTCCAAAACGCCTGCTCTCGCGCCACCGATTCCCAGCGCATAAGCCAATGCCAAATCCTGTGCCTTGCCGGTAGCGTCCTGCTCTACAGCGATCAGACAAGGAACACCCTTGCCGGCCTGATACTCGGAGCGAACGGTATGACCAGGGCCCTTGGGAGCGATCATGGTCACATCCACATTCTTAGGAGGCACGATACATCCGAAATGGATGTTAAAGCCATGTGCGAACATCAGCATATTGCCCTCCTCCAGATTGGGCTCAATGTCGTTCTTATACAGATCAGCCTGCTTCTCGTCGTTGATCAGGATCATGATAATATCAGCCTTCTTGGCAGCCTCCGCAGCGGTATACACCTCGAAGCCCTGTGCCACGGCCCTGTCCCAAGACTTGGAACCCTCATACAGACCGATGATCACATGACAGCCGGAATCCTTCAGATTCAACGCATGTGCATGTCCCTGGCTGCCATAGCCCACGATTGCGATGGTCTTGCCCTCCAAAAGTGAAAGATTACAATCCTCCTGATAAAAAATCTTTGCCATTTTCTTTTCCTCCATGATAAGTATGAAATTAAAATTTATAGTTACGACATTAGAAATTGCCAAAAGCAATTTATTATGTTGTCTACTATACTACAATATCGTCACATTCTCAATGCCGCGTCCAAGCCCCGCAATCCCTGTGCGTGCAAGCTCCAAAATCTCATAGCCGTCCAACAGCCCGATAAAAGCGTCGATCTTGGACTGGTTTCCAGTGAGTTCGATGATCAGACTCTCAGGCGACACATCAATAATTTTGGCGCGGAATACATCCGCCACCGCAATGACACCCGGACGCTTGTCTGCCGCGGCTTTCACCTTGATCAGCACAAGTTCCCTGTAAACACTCTCCTCAGGCTTTAGCTCCTTGATATCCCGAATGTCCACCAATTTGGCAAGCTGCTTCTCGATCTGTTCTAAAATCTCGTCATCCCCGCTTGTGACAATGGTGATGCGGGTAAATCTCGGATCCGCCGTCACACCCGCGGTGATACTCTCAATATTATAGCCCCGTCTGGAGAAAAGCCCTGATATACGGCTTAACACCCCGGAGGTATTGTCAACCAACAACTGAAATACTTTCTTCTGCATGGCAATTCCTTCCCGACTCACGATTCCTCGAACCGCATCCGTCCTTTGCTGTACTGCAGCTGATACGATTCGGCATACCATTCATACGCCGCTAGTTTATACTATAGCAAGTTAAAGCACTAATGTCAATAAAAACAATGTGCCCCTCATGCTCATCGTCATGTAAGCCCCTTCGTATTAATTATAGCAACCCCAATATATTTTTCCAGAAATCCTCCAAATTCCCCAGATTCCGCGGTGCAACACTGAATACGGCGTTTTTACTGCCGACATAATCGCTCCCGTCTTTGGCTCTGATGATAACCGTTGCCTTGCCCTTCTCAACGTTGTTCAGGAACTCTACGGAGAAGTTCGCATCCGAATCCCAGTTTCCGTTCTCGTCAGGTTTCAGTATCTTTGTATCCGTACTGCTTATTATAATTTCTATTCGCTCAGGATATACGGCCTCTCCAGTGTACTCAACCTTGCTCTGTTTCTGACCATCCTTGTACTTAAAAGATATTTTCGCCTTGGAGATATCAGGCTGTGTATCACTCTTCTTCCTGTATACCTTGAATGCCCCAGTCGCATAAGTAGTCTCCGCATAATTGCCTTTTCCGGTAACCTTCACATAAACGATCCCATATGCAGCATCGTCAGTCCCCAACTCCACCTGATTCTGCTTGTTCATGGGTTTGTTCATCTCTTGGTCAATGCAGTACTCTACCTTGTAGTCGGAACTCTTCAACGCCACACCGGTAGCCTTATTTATGACATAGACGGAAGATTTGTAAATACCCTTTTTATTGTATACCTTATCTATGGCGGATACGGTAACCGTATCGTTGTTTAAGGGCGCTTTCTCGATGGTGAAGGATTTCTTCACTGCCGCATTGCCCTTATAGTTGCCCATAAACGTTATGGTGTATTTCGCCTTCTCTACCCCGACTTTCTTATTGCCGCTGTAGGTCACCTTGTAGTCCCTGCCCTGTTCCAGGACTTTGTTGAACTCCCGGTCTTTCACGATCAGCTTATCATTAAAAGTAACGCCTGCGCCGTCAAAAACACAAACCACACGACCGTCCTTTTCCAGTTGATTTGTCACATCTAAGGCTGCCTTTCGGGGCTGGATGGTATAGGACTTGGTCACGCTGCCAGTGTAGGCTCCCAGACCGATTACGGTAAACTTTTGGGTTCCCGCGGTGGTCTTGTCGCCATAATATACAATTGTGTAAGCGTCCTCCACATTCGTAATGTCATCCTTGCCTGCCTTCACGATAATGGAAGCAGGTGTATGCTCCTTGCCGTCATAGGAAATGGTCTCTCTTTCCACCGTCACAGAGGTAATTTTCTTCAGATTCTCTTTCGGTACCACCTCAACATTCAGGCGCAGCTCACCCTTGTAGTTGCCATTGTTTTTTGCGGAAATAACAATAGTCTTATCCGCTGTATCCGCCATAAATCTCACATTGGCTTTATCAATGCTATAGTCCTTGGCGCCCAACTTCATGCCGTTATAAACCAATACCGGACTTGCCTTGGTGCCGCTTGCTACCATAATGGTATTCTCGGATCCCTTCACAAGGCCGCTTATCATCACATCATTGAGCGAGCATTGCTTAATCGTAAATGTGGCATCGGTCTTGCCGGTGAACCTGCCCTTGCCGGTAACGGTAATTGTAGGCATTTTCTTTTTGGCAGTGGCGGAGGTTACAGCCTTCACATTGTTGCTATATTTCACGGTGTAATCCGTGCCTTCCGTCAACAATCTGTCACCGTTGTAAACAACGATTTCGGGCTTGTGCGCGCTACCGTCATAAGTATAAGTCTTATCGGGATGAACCAATTCCACCCTAAGTCCCTTTTGGGTGTCAACGGGAGGATCCACAATGGGCGGATTAGAGCCTTTTTCCACATACAGATATATGCCCTCTGCCAGTCCGGTAGGGAACCATTGATAGGAACTGCCCTTCTCATCATACATTTCAGCCAGGGGCAGCGCAACCTTCTCCAACTGCAAGTTACGGAAAACTTTTAATTTGGTAACACCACTGCAGCCTGAGAACATATCGCTCATATCCGTGACCGATTTAATATCCAAACCACTCACATCCAGATTGGTCAGGCCGCTACAGCCATAAAACATGCGGCTCATATCCGTGACCTTCCCCGTGTCAAAACTTGACAGGTCAATCTCTGTGATATTGTCACAGCTTTCAAACCAGCCAGCCGTAGAGTTAATATTGCCAGCGGTGATCACCACCTTGGTAAACTTTTCCTTCAGTGCCTTCCATGCCTCACCGGTAGGACTCGGGGC
>CAMWLG010000087.1 GCA_947175035.1 uncultured Lachnospiraceae bacterium
AGATTATTCTGTCACAAAATAAGTTCTATTTACAGTTTATGACTCTATAAGGCTTGAATTGTATATGCATTTAACTCATTTTTAAAATTAATCGTGATAGAAGTTACATTTGTCAACTCCTCAGGACTCAATTCTATCACCAAAACCACATCCTCAGAGGCACCATTCCCCAACGTTCCCTTATAGGTTGTCAAATCATTGGTAAGCAGTGTGGGTAGTGCGTTACGGGTGGAACTCCCGTTGACAGTGACGCGATATTTATCCCTCCTGGCAAGCATATTGATTGACTGGTCACTCCCTGACGCATTGCGCAATGTGAAGTGTAATACCAACAGTTCCTTCCCCTCTGAAGCATCAAGAGAGAAATACTGGTTGTCCTCCTGATAGCTTTGGCAGACCTCATATTCTGTAAAGCTGAGATTCACTCCCTCTGGAAGCTCCAAAAAGCTCTCCAAGCTTTCCGCCGTCATTTCCCCTGCAACAGAATTGTCCACCACTGGAACCTCCGTAGCTGGTTCAGGTTCGGGTTCGGGCTCTGGCTTTTGTTCCGGCACCGAGGGCAGCTCCGGCTCTGGAATATTTTGCAATTCCTCCAACACAGAAGCATCTACAAGCCGGCTTCTGGCATTCACATCATATTTTAACAAAGTGATTGCCGCATACTCTCCTATGGTGTTTATTTCCTCGTCCGTCATATCCGGCAAGTCCGCTCCACAACCGGTCATCAACAATGCCGCCATACATACAATTCCTATTCCAATCTTTTTCATTTTGTGACTCTCCTTTTGCTTACTTTTATATATCAGATGAGTTCTTTTTCTCCTGGCTACGTTCCAAAATCATATAAATTGCTGCGATAATCAGTGCAAGTACGCCTACCGCAAAGAACAAAATCGTCCTTTGCAGAACACCCGCTTCCATGAAATCATACAATACTATTTTAACACAAACCGCCAAAGAAAGCACTAACCCATATATTCTCACAGACTTTTTATTTACGGCAAATCCCGAACCGACACATCCTAATGCAATCAACATCAGCAAAATACTATTAATGATTGGAGAACTGCCGCGCACAATCAGCCCCATATAGGTCAAAAAAACCGCAAGTACCATCTGTTTACCACTAAAATCCATGTGATACTTTTTTTGAAAACAGATGACTATGGTTGCTATGCCAAACACTGCCATACATAAATAGGTAAGATATGCATTCTGATACACCGGACTTAGCAACATCAGATAACAAAGCGCCTGACCAGCCAGCATGAACTCATTATAAACTTCCATTTTGTTTCCATGCCATCGTTTCACATTGTTAAATATCAGCATCCCCACAAAGAGAATCCCCACAAAAACCGGAAGCCGGAATCCACTGAGCATATGCCCCGAAACATAGGCCGCAAGGGTAAATGTCAGTATTGTCTCAAAATATACATGCCAGTAATTGATACACAACACACTCAATAATAGAACAACAGCCAAAGGAATCACATGGGTAGACTCCCTGTCTAGAAGCACCGCCACACAGGCAAAGGCCGTCAGTGCCGCATCACTGTATCTAGTCATCGCAATTTTCCTAAAGGAGAGAAGCTTGGATGCCGCTAACAGTATTGATAGACATATACTAGATTCCCATTCATTGGTGCCTCCCAAATGAATAACAAGCACCAAAAAGTTTAACAGATACCACGCGCACCATTTTTCGGTGCTCTTCCGAAGCGCAATCATGGGAACCAGACAAATTAACACCAAAATCCCCGTGCAGATCAACCTATAGACTAGGTAAACATCCCATGTCAAACCAACGCCCGCAATCAAGCCTGCAAAATCAGTGGTCTGTGAGACCAGTGGCAAATACATAAATCCGGAAAGGCAATAGACAACACAAAAACCAGTATTGTCAATCATAGAGCCGGCATCCTTCTGTTTCTCACTCCATCGCAATTGTGCAATAAAAATCAACTGCATCACCAAAATTGACATAGCGACAAAAAACGGATAATGCCACATCTTACTCACACTGTCAACCGCTGCTGTGAGTCCACCTTCCCAAGCCAAATCGACCCAAAGTGTAAAACCAATATTCAAGAACATGTGCGTCATGTTTACACCCATATGGGATTTGCGAACTGGCACAAGCAGACACATCACATTGATGATAAATGCCATGACCGTGATTGTCACCCATTCCACCTGTGACAACCCGCCCTCATATTGTACGCTCTCCAATATTCCAATCACACTGACATACATAGCAACCATGCCCAAAATGCGATAAGAGACCGCGTCCCTTCTTCGACTCAGTATGATGACCCCAATCGTAATCACCAAAGTGATTCCCAATGCCACCCACTGATTAAAATTCTTGAGTGCAAGATAATTCGTCAAAGTCGCTATGTACAATCCACCCATACCGACCGCGGAACAAGTCATGCCAAGTTTCGGCCATCTGCGGTAAAGCAAGAGCTCCGACAAAAGCATCACGGCTATACACGCCGCATAGAGCAACAGACCCTTCATCAGACCCTGCAGGAAATAAAACCCAAACATTACCATCGCCGCCAGAATAAGAACACTTCCCACAATGCTCAACACTGCCGCACCAATTGTAAACTCCGCGTTACGCTTCGGCTTTGCCGCCTGCCCCTGTGGCTGCTGCATGTACAGCTGATCTGCCTGCCTAGGCGGCTGTACCTCTTGCCGAGTAGGCTGCTGTGCCACTTGTTGAACCTGCTGCGCCACCTGTTGGGGTGCCGGCTGTTCCGCCAGTTGGAGCTGCTGTGCCGCCTGCCCAAGTGGCTGTACTTGCTGAGTCGTCTGCTGTACTACCTGCTGGAGCGGCTGCTGTGCCACTTGCTGGGGTGGTTGCTGTACCGTCTGCTGGGGCGGCTGTACCACCTGCCTAGGCGGCTGCGGCTCCATGGGCCTCGCCCCTCTTGCCTGTGCCTGCAACCGTTGATTATCCTCGTACATCCGAACACAGCTCTCAAGCTCGTCCGCCAGAAGACTCATCTGCCGTTCTTGATTGGCAATACGCTCCCTCATTTGAAGGAGATACTGGGTAAAATTGGCATCTTTTGATGTCTGCAACAATGCTTCCACACGCCTTTTAATCTGCTCCGTCTTAGGTTCCATTGGATTCCCCTTCACAGGCTCCTCTGCCTTTCTATTCTCTAAATGGTTAAAATACATCCATATCCCTCCGCATATTGCAAACATGCTTGCAATACCGCATCAACACCTCTGCTCTATTCATTATAAACGTCAAGCTATTCCCTGTCAAATTAAAAACCGCTCATATCTGGCCGCATCCTGCACGTGGCAGCGCGCTTTCAACCAAATTCCCTGTTCCTGGTACTCCATCTGTAATACAACAGCTTCCTCCATAAGATAAGAAGCAGCCTTCCCTTGGTCGTAGGGCAGCATAAACTCGCATTCCTTGTAATCCCCATAGAGCCGCTGTTGTATCATTTCCACCAGCTCACGGATGCCGATAGCTTCTCCCGCCGCCATATAAATGCTGTTCCCAGCCACCCGCGGCAAGTTCTCCATATGACATTTATCAGCCTTATTATACACTATAATTTGTGAAATGTCTCCAATTTCCAAATCTTTTAAGGTCTCTTCCGTAACCTTCATCTGTTGTCTGTAATTTTCATTGGAAAAATCCA
Organism: uncultured Lachnospiraceae bacterium; assembly: GCA_947175035.1. Classification (GTDB taxonomy): domain Bacteria; phylum Bacillota; class Clostridia; order Lachnospirales; family Lachnospiraceae; genus Acetatifactor. The sequence goes on from CAMWLG010000087.1 coordinate 3,675, forward strand.
CCACCTGCACCAACAGATCCGCCGTTCGCACCTCCTCCAGCGTGGAGCGAAACGCCTTTACCAGACCGTGGGGAAGCTTATGGACAAATCCCACGGTATCTGCTAAGAAAAACGGCATCCCGTCCCCTGGATCAATGCTTCGCACACTGGTCTCCAACGTGGCAAACAGCATATCTTGCTCCAACACCTGCTTCTCCGGCAGCCTGCCAAACCCGGCAAGCATTCGGTTTAACACCGTCGATTTACCCGCGTTGGTATATCCCACCAGCGCCACCTGCGGGATACGTGAGGCGTTACGGCGCTTGCGCTGTGTTTCCCTGGAACGCTCCACCAATTCCAATTCTCTTTTGAGCTCCGAGATGCGATGCTCGATCCTCCGCCTATCCAACTCCAGCTTCTTCTCTCCCGCGCCCTTATTGCTCATACTTCCGCCAGTGCCACCCTGCCTGCCCAGAGACTCGTGCATCCCTACCAGCCTCGGGAGCATATATTGAAGCCTTGCCATCTCCACCTGCAGTCTGGACTCCCCCGTCCTTGCACGGATGGCAAAAATATCCAGAATCAAATTCGTCCTGTCCATAATGGGCATATCCAATTCTCGAACCAGATTGCGAATTTGGGAGGGCGAGAGCGTGTTGTCAAAAAGAATCTCCTCCGCCTCGCACTCCTCGGCAAATTCCCGCACCTCCTGCACTTTGCCCGCCCCAATATACAGGGCTTTATTCACATTCTCCAACCGCTGTGTCATGACACCGACTACCCGCTTGCCTGCGGCCTCCGCCAGACTTTGCAGTTCCTCCATGGAATACTCAAAATCCGTCTCCCCGCCGGTGTTCACGCCCACCAGCAAAACCTTTATCGCATCTTGCATATCTACCCTCTACACAGTCTCCAAAGTAAACCAGAAACACACGCCGTTCTCACGGTTCTCCACGCCATACTCCTGATGCACGGATTCCAATATCGCCTTCACAATGGATAGACCTACGCCGCTTCCACCGTAAGCTCTGGTACGCGCCTTGTCCACCTTGTAGAATTTCTCCCAGATATGGGGAATGGCATCCTCCGGAATCGGCTCCCCGGTATTGAATACCGTCACCTTCACTCGACCGTTTCCCTGTTCCAGCGTTATCTCTATCTTTCTTTCACCCTCGCAATGATTCACCGCATTGGTGAAATAATTCATAAATACCTCTTCCGTCTGAAACTCGTCCGCCCACACATACACGGGCGCGTAATCCGCCATCTGCACATCTATTTGATTCTGCTGCGTCAAAATCTTTGCGGATTGAATGTAATTCTTGATAAGCAGCACCAGATCAAAGCGCTCCATATTGACCACATCATTGCCAAATTCCAGCTGATTCAGAGTCAAAAGCTTCTTGACCATAATGTTCATTTTAGAAGCCTCGTCCACAATCACCTCACAGTAAAACGCCCTGCTTTGCTCATCCTCGTCGATTCCCTCCTGCAGCCCTTCTGCATATCCCTGAATCAACGCAATCGGTGTCTTTAACTCGTGAGATACATTTGCCAAAAATTCCCTGCGCATCTCGTCTATCTGCTCACGCTTCTCTATATCGCGCTTCAACTCGTTATTGGCAGTCTTCAGCTCCGAGATAGAACGCTCCAAAGAGGCAGAAAGCTCGTTGATATTTTCCCCGAGCAGATCAATCTCGTCATGCACCGACGACAGGCGATGTCTCCTGCTGCCATATTTTGCCTCAAAATCCAAATGCACCATGCGCTCGGAGATACTGCTCAGCTGCGCAATGGGTTTTGTGATACGATAAGAGACCGCCCAAGTGAGAATCCCCCCGATCAAGGTTCCCCCCAAACCGACATATGCCAAAAAACGATTGGCAAGATCGGCACTCTCGCGAATACTCTCCAGCGGAGTCCGCATGATAAAAGAAATCCCCGATGTCAGCCTGCCATACATTTCCAGATCATCACCGTCTCCCTGACCGACAATCTGTATCTGATAATCCTCCCCGCGCTCAAGCACCTGTATCTGTTCCTCTGAAATACCGAAAATATAAGCAAACAGTTTCGCCTCCAACTGCCGCCCGCCGTTTTGGGACACGTATTTTATCTGAGAATCCACATCCATGACACAGATTGTGATATTATAGTTGGTACAGACTTCCTCCAACTCCTTTGTAAAGGTCTCCGTCCCATAGCTATCCTGTTCTGCCGCTTCCCTGATGGTCTGGTAAGCCTCGAAAATGATTCTCTGTTTATCCCTGATATAAAATTCCTCAAGAAAAAGTGTATTCATCGTCCAGCACAGCAGAATTATGCCCGCCATCAGAGTGATAAATATCAACGCGAACTGAATCCGGATAGAAAATTTTTTCTTCTTTCCCGCCATAGCCAGCTATTCTTCCTCCAGCTTGTACCCGATTCCCCAGACAGTTTTTATTAAATCGCCCTTCTCCCCCATCTTGCTCCTGAGCTTCTTCACATGGGTGTCAATGGTACGCGCATCTCCAAAATAGTCATAGTTCCATACATTATTCAGAATCTTCTCCCGGGAGAGGGCAATGCCCTTATTCTCAAGAAAATACGCCAAAAGTTCAAACTCCTTATAGCTTAACTCCACATCCTGCCCGTCTATCAGCACCCGATGGGCGGCCTTGTCCATCTCAATACCCGCGTAATTGACAATCTCATCCTTGTCCATCTGACCGCTGCGGCGAAGGATTGCCTCCACCCGCGCCACCAGTATCTTGGGGCTGAAAGGCTTTGCGATATACTCGTCCACACCCATTCCAAAGCCCTGAAGCTCATCCTGCTCATCCCCTCTTGCCGTGAGCATGATGATCGGCACTTTGGAACTGGCACGAATCTCCCTGCACACCTGCCATCCGTCCAGCTTTGGCATCATCACGTCCAGGATAATGAGCGCAATATCTTTCTCCTGATAAAATAAATCTAACGCCTGCTCTCCGTCCCCCGCCTCAAGCACATCATATTGGCTGCGGGTCAAAAAATCCGATACCAGCTTTCTCATTCTGCTCTCGTCATCCACCACAAGAATCTTCAATCGTTCCATGCCATTCCTCGCTCCCAATCCAAACATCCTTTAATTTCCATTATTGATACTTTGATTAAGTTCCCGCTCCCTGACAGCGTTCTCCCTCTCCGTGAGCTCCTGCTCCCACGCGGCGTAGCGGTTGGTAATCACCTTCTCATAATTCAATATATTGGGCTGTTCCGCGTTTAGGGTGATGGCAAACATCGCGATCACGGCGGCCGCCAGACAGATATTCATGATAATGGAAACGGGCAGGGCAATAGATTTCTTTTGTGTCTGCTTCGGCTCCGCGGGCTTCACCCTGTTGCGTGCCGGATTGCCCTGCTCCCGAAACTCCCCTTCAAAAGAAACATAAAGGGGAATGTCATCCACTGTATCCGAGTCGATGTCCGGCTGATTGAAAAGATAAATCTGCATATGCTTTAAGAAAAACAATCCTACCGGCGACTTAAAGATACGATCCCCGATCGCCTTCCGATAAATGCGCAAGATACTTTCCGGATTATTATAGTCAATCCTCGCCTCCAAATACTCCACCTTGCGCTGTTCGCTCTCCGCCAGGGCCGCGTCTCTCTCCGTCAAAAAAGAATAGCCCATCGCTTTATATCTGCCTGCATCCTGTATATTATCCACGATATACTCCTCCTGCTTCCATAGCTTTTCTTATTTTAGCACAGATATGCATTGAATACAAACGAAAAAGAGGACTTTGGATGCGCTATCCAAAGTCCTGTGGTAAACAAGGCAATTAATTATTTCACTGTGTTCTCGTAGCTGTAGTTTGCAACATTCTGTGACACGCGATTGTTAAACAATGTGTCGAGATCCTCATACCCTGCATAGGTCAGCCCGCTGCGTTTGAATGACTCCCCCGTGGAGAACCAACCACCAACATTAGGTATCTTGGTATCTGTCAAATTCACAGACACGGTGCCGTCAGCCAGAACCATCACGTCATGAAAGTTTGTATACCAGTAAAAATCAAAATCCTCACCCGTCTCGGAGTCAACCGCTGTAAGCTTATAAATAAAATCTATGCTGTTTTTGTTGCCATAGACATCGGCGCTCTTCGGCGCAAGGAAATAGTTGCCCAACAATTCTACACCATGCAAATCAGAAGGATTATTCCAATTATTTGCCACATAAGCGCTGATCGTGTCCCTTGCCTGCTGATCCATCTTGGAATACATATCTTCCGAGATATCATCAAGCTTTGTAGCATATGCATCCAGCCCAGACACGGTATACTCTTTGGTATCCGTCTCCGGAACACCCCCGAATGTCTCAATCATATAGCTTGTATTGTTTGAACTGTTGAGTGTCACGGTAATGGTATCGCCATTGGAAAGCCCGTTGTACTTATCCATAGAGAACGCAAGCTTTGTCATGTTACCATCCACCGCAAGATTCTTCAGGGAAGCTTGTCCGTTGGGAGCTACGCCGCTAAAAGAAAGCTCAACCACGGCAAATGCGTCAAAAGTCGCCACTTGCTCCAAACCCTTCACCTTCGTCGAAATATCGCTTGCCTTAAGGGTCACTCCTGCAATTTCCTTGGCATTCTCCTCATCCAGATCCCACTTATACACGACAACATCCCCGTTAGACAGCTTACCGTTTTCACCGTCTCCCTCCACGGTAAACTTGCCGTCCATGCAATCCATCAGGAAAGTGTCCACGCTGCCATACAACAGACTGACCAGCTTGGCTTCATCCGTCTTGTCCTTAAAGGAAAGCTTCTCGCAAGCCTTCTCAAACTTGTCCTCATCAAACACAACCTTCGCTGTTCCATAGCCGTCATAGCCACTCACTTCCACTGTCACATAGTCATTGGCATTGATGGTCTTGCCGCAGCCGGTCATCAGCACCGTCATTGCAACTGTCATCAAAATAATTGATAATTTCTTCACTTTCTAACTCCTCCCTCTTTTGTTTTCACTTGATTTGCTTATAGCGCAAATCATATTCAGTATATAAGCATTGTCGAGATATGTCAAACATTTTATTTTTAAGTCATCTTGCACTACTTCTTTGCAAAAAACCTTTTTCCGTCCGGCTATTTTCTAGTCCGGAACTTTTCCGGTGCCATCAGTACGGATTTTATAGGGCATCCCACCTTTATTATAATAAATCCAATCCCCCTCTACCTTGTGTACTTCATACCAATAATCATCTACACCGTCTAATTCCATGGGTTCTGAACCGTCTTTCCTCGCTTTCATCAGCCTGTTTGTCACATAATAAATATAGTCATTGTCCCCTATTTCTTTAAAAACGATTTTTTCAGTGCCGTCTGCCGGCGCACCAAGCTCCATTTTGAAATCCCCATAATCCACCCAGCCATCTTCCACTTTAAATTGAAAATGACCTTCTGTGGTGGCGGTTCCCGATGCCTCGCAGCATGATACCTCATAAGCCGCTATCATTTTTTCAGAGCCATCCAGATTCATTCTCTGCAATGCATGTCCCTCTATGCCTACTCCATAGGTATCATGCCTATAAACATAATAAATATATCGTTCATCTCCAATCTGGAAATCGAACAGCTCATCATCCAGTATTTCTTTACTTCCATCCGGGCTTAAAGCATATAATATGCCATGATCCTGAAACGCTATTGTGGAATCTAAATAATATACAGTATCCCCTACCACATCATAGGAATAGCAGGCAGCATAATTCACACGCTCTGCAACAGCATCCCCTTCCTGATACCGGAATAATACAGGATATGTATAAGTCGATTTATTGTAAGTATCATCCTCCTCTATCATGGTTCTGAAATAGATAAAGTCACCGACTTTCTTTTGGTCTTGCATATCCGCACCAGCGAGATCTATTTCCTGCACGAAGGTCTGATCGTCTGTCGCGGTATCATCCTGTTCTTTCTGAACAGGATGACTGTCACTACTTTGAGCCTCCGTCTCATTGTTATGATCAGGGATATTACCAACACGATTATTGCTGCTATTGTCACTGTTTTCAGTTTCTACCTCAATTTGATGATCGGAGTTATCACTTTCATTCAAATGACTGCTTTTACTGTTTATGTATATCACCGCGCACAGATAAAGAGCAACCATCCCAATTCCATAAAACAGCCATTTTTTATCTGTCTTTTTCATAAGAGCCTCCATAATCACACTACTAAAAAGGGCTTCCTCTTTTCCTAATTATCTTAATTTTAGCCTACCATTCATGAAAATGCAACATGGAGTGCTCTTACAAAAACTCAACGTTTTATTGGATAATCGCCAGTGGTTTTATTCTTTCTTCCATGTCAAGATAACCCCGATGATTGCACCAATAAAAATAATCGGTGCTACTCTGACAAACAGCCATTCCAATGAGTGAAATGCCACTCCGAGAACGGCGGTTTCGGGATCACTATAATCCCAACCCAAGTATGGACTTTCTATTACCCATAAGATTGCAAAAATTGCTACTATGACTACGCATAATGAGATAAGAAGCCAATGTAGAATTCTTTTTCTTGTGGTCTTTCTCTGTGCAAGCTGCAAGTTTATCACCTCCAGTTTTTCAGAAATTGCCTTTAAGTCAGAGGCTTCCGGCTCAATGACATTTTCTCCGAGCAATGTACTCACGGGTGTTTCAAGCACTTCCGATATGGAGATTAACATATCAGAATCGGGAACTGACAATCCTTGTTCCCATTTAGATACTGTTTGCCGCACCACGCTCAGCTTGACAGCAAGCTCTTGTTGCGAGAGTCCTTTTGATTTTCTGATTGCTTTCATATTTTCGTTAAGCATTAGAGATAGTCTCCTTTCTTTCTGTTGTTAGCACAATTATAGGAAAAACTGCCCGTTGCCACAAGCAACGCAAATTAACATTGCCCCTTTTTCCATCAAAATGACCAAACAAAGAAGCAGGGACGGAAATCCTGATACTCATTGTATCAAAATCTCTGTCCCTACATAATGGAGTGACGGGAGCCTGAACCCAACGGGTTCGACTCACCGAATCGCTTTCCGAGTGGAGTAGACGGGAGCCTGAACCCAACGGGTTCGACTCACCAAATCGCTTTCCGAGTGGAGTAGACGGGAGTCGAACCCGTGTCCAAAAGCCCATTCCCTGTCCTTCTACTATCATAGTC
>CAMWLG010000088.1 GCA_947175035.1 uncultured Lachnospiraceae bacterium
CTGGTGGCCGCTGTGATAAAGCATCAAAACGGGCGGCAATACTTTTTATTCAAGACGGATTTGTATGGGTTGAGCGTATTCGATATGGAAAGTGAAAAGGTATTCCATTATATGCCAGAGGGTTATCAACATCATTATGAGGGGCTTTGTGGGGAATCCTTTATCATCACGGATATTCATTATGACGCGCAAACCAATCGGATTGCCTACGGTGGATGCTATTGGGCAGGCCCCGGCGATGTCATGGTGGGCGATTTCGCGAACCCTATGAATTTTGACCCGAAGCTGCAAAGCATGCATGATCTGATTGACCCGGAATCTGATTATGAGATATGTGATGATATTGATTTCAAGGAATGGCGGGACGGCAGACTGCACCTGTTCTTGGACAGGGGGACGGAGCAGGAAAAGGAGCGGGTGATAGACGATGTCTGATACGATTTTTTACACATTGAAGCTGAAGCGTACAACTTCCAACTTTATAAAAAAATAATTCGCATCTTAGCTGGTTATTTGTTATAATGTAACTGTTCAGAACCAAGCGAATTTATGGGAAAACGACGCTGAAAGCTTGCTTTCATAAGGCGTTTTTCCTATAAATTCATTTGGCGAGAGCCAAACATGAGCAAAATGGAAGCTGCGTAGCAGCATTTTGCGAATGGTTCTGAATAGTTAATAGATGTTTTGCAATGAACAAAACGAGAGGAATATCATGAACGACAACGATAGAATCATACGAACCGAATATTCTGAGGAGATGCAAAAGTCCTTTATCGACTATGCCATGAGTGTCATTGTGGCAAGGGCGCTTCCTGACGTGCGGGATGGTTTGAAGCCCGTGCAGCGCAGAACCTTGTATGATATGCATGAATTGGGTATCCGATATGACCGCCCCTACAGAAAGAGCGCTCGTATCGTGGGAGATACCATGGGTAAATACCATCCCCACGGTGACAGCTCCATCTACGAGGCGCTGGTGGTCATGACACAGGATTTTAAGAAGGGCATGCCCCTTGTGGACGGACACGGGAATTTTGGCAATATCGAAGGAGACGGCGCCGCCGCCATGCGATACACCGAGGCGAGACTGCAAAAGATTACCCAGGAGGCGTTTCTCGCGGATTTGGACAAGGATGTGGTGGACTTTGTCCCTAATTTTGACGAGACGGAGAAGGAGCCCTCTGTGCTTCCCGTGAAAATCCCGAATCTTTTGGTCAATGGTTCCGAAGGAATTGCCGTGGGTATGGCGACCAGCATCCCGCCCCACAATCTGGGCGAGGTGATTGACGCTACCAAAGCCTATATGCAGAATGAAGCGATCACGGACAGGGAGTTGATGCGCTATATCAAAGGCCCCGACTTCCCCACGGGAGGGATTGTCATCAACAAGGATGAGCTGCTTGAGATTTATGAGACCGGCACGGGCAAGATTAAGGTGCGGGGTAAGGTGGAGTTTGAGCAGGTCAAGGGGGGCAGGACGAATGTGGTCATCACGGAGATTCCCTATCCCATGATTGGTGCCAATATCGCCAAATTTCTCTCGGACGTGGCAGCCCTCTCCGAGACCAAGAAAACACAGGATATCGTGGACATCTCCAACCAGTCCTCCAAGGAGGGAATCCGCATTGTCATTGAACTTCGCAAGGATGCTGACGCGGAGAATTTTGTGAATATGCTTTACAAAAAGACCCGTCTGGAGGACACTTTCGGTGTAAATATGCTCGCCATTGCGGACGGCAGACCGGAGACCATGAGTCTGAGACAGATTATTAAGGCGAATGTGGATTTTCAGTACGAGGTTGCCACCAGAAAATATACCAATCTGCTTGCCAAGGAGATGGAGCGCAAGGAGATTCAGGAAGGCTTGATCAAGGCATGCAATGTCATTGACCTGATTATCGAGATACTGCGGGGTTCCAAGGATCGCAATATGGCGAAGGCGTGTCTGGTGGAAGGAAAAGTGGATGGTATCAAGTTCAAATCCAAGGAATCTAAAATCATGGCACAACAGCTGATGTTCACGGAGAAACAGGCGAATGCCATCTTGGAAATGCGTCTATATAAATTAATTGGCTTGGAGATTGAAGCCCTGATCAACGAGCATGAGGAGACCATGGCGAATATCTATCGCTATGAGGATATCCTGGAGCGTCGGGATTCCATGGCACAAGTTATCATGAACGAGCTGGACGGGCTTAAGAAGGAATACAGTCATCCCCGCAGGACGGTCATCGAGAATGGTCAGGAGGCGGTCTATAAAGAGAAAGAGTTGGAGGAAATGGATGTCATGTTCCTCATGGATCGTTTCGGATATGCCAAGACCGTTGATATGGCGACCTATGAGCGCAACAAGGAGGCGGCGGACGCGGAGAATAAGTTCATTTTCTCCTGCAAGAATACAGGAAGGATTTGTCTCTTTACAAATATCGGTCAAATGCATACCATTAAAGTATTGGATCTGCCTTTTGGAAAATTCCGTGACAAGGGCGTTCCGATTGACAATGTGAGCAATTATAGCACAGAGAAAGAAGAGATCGTCTATGTCACCAGCCAGAGCGAACTGAACTTGAAGCAAGTGCTTTTCGTGACAGCACAGGCCATGATGAAAATTGTGGACGGTGGCGAGTTTGATGTGACAAAGCGCACGGTGGCGGCAACCAAGTTAAATGATGGCGATTCAGTCGTCAGCGTTGCCACGCTTTATGACCAGAAGGATGTGGTGCTGCAATCCAAGGAAGGGTATTTCCTGCGGTTCTCTGTGGAGGAGATTCCTGAGAAGAAAAAGGGCGCCGTGGGTGTGCGGGGCATGAAGCTTGGGACAAAGGATTGTCTGGAGGCTGTGCACTTCACCGTAGGCACAGAAGAGACTGCCATTGAGTATAAGTCCAAGACTCTGGTGTTAAACAGCATCAAGCTTGCCAAACGGGACGGCAAGGGCGTAAAACTGCGCATATAGCCGCCAACACAATGTTGACAGGCTTCAGAGAGGGTGACGTTATGAGAGTGATTGCAGGAACGGCGAGGAGCCTCCCACTAAAGGCTCCCGAGGGCATGGATACGCGTCCTACCACGGATCGCATCAAGGAAACTCTTTTTAATATGTTACAAAATGATATTCCGGGCAGCATATTTGTTGATTTGTTCAGCGGCAGTGGCGGTATCGGGATAGAGGCCCTGAGCAGAGGTGCCGAGAAAGCTTATTTTATTGATCTGGCACCCAAGGCAATCTCATGTATCCAGCAGAATCTTACATTTACGAAATTTACAGACCGTGGTATTGTAATAAAGCAGGATGCCTTTGCGGCGCTCTCCGGTATTCGGGAGAAACAGGTTGATATTATTTTTATGGATCCGCCTTATCATCAAGAGCTTGAGAGGCGCGCACTTGCGCTATTGCGGGGGCTTCCCTATGTGACGGAACAGACCTTGATCATAGTGGAGGCGGATTTACACACACCCTTTGACTATTTGGAGGATGAGGGGTATATTTTGATCAAAGAAAAGCGATATAAGACCAATAAACATTTGTTCCTGCGGAGGAAATAAGGATATGAAGAGAGCAGTTTATCCGGGAAGCTTTGACCCTATGACTTATGGACATCTGGATATCATCAAGCGGGCAGCCGAAACATTTGATGAATTGACGGTCAGCGTGTTAAATAATAAAATAAAGAATCCGTTGTTTTCTGTGGAAGAACGTGTTAAGATATTAAGGGAGGCCACAAAGGATATCCCCAATGTCAAGATAGACAGTTTCAGCGGCCTTTTGATCAATTATGCGGCGGAGAACGATTTTCACATTTCTGTGAGAGGCCTTCGGGCTATCACGGACTTTGAATATGAATTGCAGATCGCACAGACCAATAGCAAGCTTTCCAAAGGGGAATTAGATACTATTTTTCTTACCGCCCGTCTGGAATATGCTTATCTAAGCTCTTCCAGTGTCAAGGAAATTGCAAGCTTTGGCGGGGATGTCAGCGAATGTGTTCCTGAATTCGTGGCAAAGATGCTGTACGAGAAATATAACCTTAATTTATAAAGGAGAATTTGATGAATAGCAGAATTGAACAGCTTATTGACGAGATAGAAGAATACATCGAGAACTGCAAGCCTCGCTTTATGTCCAATACAGAGATTATCGTGAATAAAGAGGAAATTGATGAGCTTCTGCGGGAGCTTCGCATGAAAACTCCTGATGAGATCAAGCGGTATCAAAAGATTATCAGCAATAAGGAGGCAATCCTGCAGGATGCCAAGGATAAGGCAGAAGCCTTGATAAACGAGGCCACCGTACATACCAACCAGCTGATCAACGAGCATGAGATCATGCAGCAGGCATATGCCCAGGCCAACGAGGTCGTGACGATGGCGACTGTCCAGGCGCAGGAGATTCTGGACAATGCTACCATGGAGGCGAATGCGGTGCGCAGCGCCGCCGCACAGTATATGGATGATATGCTGGCACATTTGGAGAATGTCATCACCTCGTCCCTTCAGTCCTCAACCAACAATTATGAAAATCTCATCGGTTCGCTGAGTCAGTATCGGGATATTATTTTGTCAAATAGACAGGAGTTGCATCCCGTGGAGGATTTGGAGACGGTGATATTAGAAGATCCCAATGGGGGAATAGATGTGATTTCTTAAATTTATAAAAACCGGTTTTCTACCCATGAAAGCTGGTTTTTACGATTATTAGGAGAGTAGTTTTATATGTTTTTTAATATGAATGGAATAAGAAATAAGAGAATCTGGAACAGGATTTTTTCATTATTTTGTGTGGCAGTCGTGGCGCTAATTTTTGTGTGCCCGAAGCTTACCGTGAACGCGGCGGAGCGGGTGCAGCCAGTGGGAGATACCGTCGTCATCGTGATCGACCCGGGGCATGGCGGAAGCAATAAGGGGACACAGTCAGGGCATACGATTGAAAAAGAGATGACAATGGTAACCGCCAAGGCAATGTATCAGGAATTACTTCAGTATGACAATGTGCAGGTGTATTTGACACACACGGAAGACGTGGATATGTCTCTGGCGCAGCGCGCACAGTTTGCTGCCAGCGTGGAGGCGGATTTCCTTTTCAGCATTCACTATAACGCCTCGGAAAATCACAGTATGTACGGCTCGGAGGTCTGGGTTTCCTGCCAAAAACCTTACAATGCATATGGTTTTCAATTTGGATATCTGCATCTGGAATCCATGGCGGAAAAGGGGCTTTTTATACGTGGTGTCAAAAACCGCCAGGATGGGCCAATGAAAGATTATTATGGCATTATCCGTGAATCGGCTGCACTCTCCGTGCCCGCCGTGATTATCGAGCATTGCTATGTGGACGAGGAGCGGGATGCGGAATATATCAGGAACGAAGAAGGTTTTGCGGAATTTGGCAGGGCGGACGCTTTGTCTGTCGCCAAGTATTTTGGGCTAAAAAGCACTTCCCTGGGCGTGGACTATAGCGGGGAGGCGGCCAATCTGCAGCCTGCCTCGGAGGACAGTCTGGTACAGCAGACCCTGCCCGACAATACTCATCCGGAAGTGTGTGAGATAGAGCTTAGGGAATGTGATTATGACACGGGAGAGGCCAATATCACCGTCCGCGCCGCGGACTATGACAGCCCTCTGATCTATTATGACTATAGTATTGACAATGGACTGACTTGGTCCAAATTGGAGACTTGGCCTGGAAGCAATACCCTGACAGGAGAGTACACAGATACCTTTCAGTTAAAGATTACGATCCCTGGGGGAGTCAAGCCCAATATTGTGGTGCGTGCCTATAATATAACGGATTTATACAAGCAGAGCAATGTGTTAAGATTTGATCAGGCCATTGCCAGAAATACAGATAATAAAAATAATACTGCAAATCCAGGACAAAACAGTAGTGTGTCTTCAGAGGCAGCCCCCGAATCAGGGGAAGCAGAAGGTCAGGAGTCCGATTCGGAGGATTATGAACAAAAGAAGGCGGAGGCTGCCACCGAGCCCTTGGAGCACAAACGGGAATCCATAGGAACGACTACCTTCATGCCCGTGGCGAACGAGACGGAAGGTGAGGAAGAGTCCATAGGAATCATGACTTTTTTGAAATTCTGTCTTGCCTTGGTGATTGTTCTTTTTATCATTGTCCTGACTACCCAGACAATTCATTACCAGAGGCGGGCAAACCGAAGGCATAAAAGATAATAGACCGCGGTGAGCGCCGTGAGCAGGAGTTTGTGCAGAATATAATCACGGATAGAAAGTTCTGTGTCCTGAATACAAGTATAGGTCTGGGCGATACAGCAACAACCGCCAAAAGGCAAAATAATCAGAGAGTAAAGGGGCTGTGCGCTGCCCAAAATTTTTAAACCACCCGTGATTTCAAGAATTGGTGCAAGAAACTGTGGTGCCTGCCCCGTGAGTAAATGGGGCACCAGCATCAATAGGTTAAAGAGCACCATATAACCGCCCAACATGAGAATACTTTGCATAGAGCCATAGATAGCCTCGTGAAGAGCCTGGAACAGACCGAGGTGTTTTGTCTGGCAGGATTGCCTGGTATCGGGTAGATTCTTATCCTGCAAATCTCGAAAACAGGTATATCGCAACAGTAAACCATACAAAAGAGGCAGCCCATACATGCCAAACACACAGGGAAGAATTTTGCTACAGCCAATCAAGGGTAAGGCAAAGCTTACAAAATAGATTGGCCCGATATTATTGCAGAATGCCAGCAGATAAGCCGCTTCCCTGTGATTGATTTTGTGGTGGGCATACATATCATTCACACAGTTCGCCCCCATGGGAAAACCACACATAAACCCCATGATCATCACATAACAAGCATTACGACTTACCCGGAATAACGGTTTGACAAAAGGATATAACAGGGTGGTAAAACCTTCTGTCAGTCCCATGCGAATCAAGGTGCCCGACAATATCATGAAGGGCAGAAGCGTGGGAATCATGTTGTTAAACCAAAGTTCCAGTCCCGTGAAAGCATAGTGGAGACTCAGGCGGGAATTGGTAAGGATGCAGAAGGTCAACAGTAAAAATAATGCAATATAGATGATATCAATCACCTTTGATATGATTTTGTGCATAAGGCGGATTCTCTTTGCACGACATAATTTGATAAAGTATATGAGACAGGTGGAATAAAACATGCGTCTTGATAAGTTTTTGTCCCAACTGAATATGGGAACCAGAAGCGAGGTCAAACAGCTGATCCGCAAGGGACAAGTGACCGTAAACGGCATCCCCGCCACGTCGCCGGAGCAGAAAATTGACGAACAGGCGGACACAGTGGTCTGTCAGGGGAAGATGTTTCGCTATCAGAAATATGTCTATTATATGATGAATAAGCCTCAGGGCGTGATATCTGCCACCATGGACCCATCGGATCAAACGGTTTTGGATCTCTTGCGTCCCTATCTTCCGGAGCAGGATGGTAAGAGAGAACTTGTGCCGGCGGGACGTCTGGACAAGGATACCGAGGGACTTTTGCTGCTCACGGACGATGGGAGCCTGATTCACGAACTGCTTTCCCCCAAAAAGCACGTGGATAAGACCTATCTGGTGGAAACTGCAAAGCCACTTTCCGCGGAGGCGTTATGCAGGCTGGAGGAAGGGGTGGATATCGGTGAAGCCCGCCAAACATTGCCGGCTAAGGCGAAGCTCATTTCCGAGAGGTGCTTGCAGCTCACCATCCACGAGGGAAAATTCCATCAGGTGAAGCGTATGCTGCGGGCGGTGGGCAATGAGGTCACGGCATTAAAGCGCATCAGCTTTGGAACGCTGCAATTGGACGAGACATTGGCGCCTGGGGAATGCAGACCACTCACGGAGGTGGAGCTACAGGAATTATATGCACTGACTGCGTCGGAAAAAGAAAATGATCTATCAGCCCAGGTTCCCGCGATACCTGATTTGGAGGGAATCGAGGCTGTGATCTTTGATCTGGATGGCACTTTGGTGGATTCCATGTGGATGTGGCATCAAATCGATATCGAGTACCTTGGCAGATATGGGATTCCGTTGCCTGAGAGGCTGCAGGAGAGTATCGAAGGAAAAAGCTTTCACGAGACGGCGGTCTATTTTAAGGAGCGATTTGACATCCCTGAATCGCTGGATGAAATCAAAGATACCTGGAATGCCATGGCATGGGATAAATACGAGCGGGAAGTTCCATTGAAACCGGGTGTAAAGGCATTTTTGGAAACCTGTAGACGGCGGGGCATCAAGCTTGGCATTGCCACCAGCAATTCCAGGGCACTGGCACAGAATATCGCCGATGTTCACGGGCTTCACGATTATTTTGGCTGTATCATGACAGGTTGTGATGTCTTAAAGGGAAAACCCGCCCCGGACATTTACCTGGCGGCTGCCAAGGGGCTGGGGGCTGATCCGGCTCACTGTCTGGTGTTTGAGGATATTATCCCCGGAATCATGGCGGGCAAAAGCGCCGGAATGAAGGTCTGTGCCGTGGAGGACGCCTATTCCGCGGACGTGCGGGCACAGAAACAAGAGCTGGCGGATTATTATATTGTGGATTATACCAATTTACAGGAAATTGAAAAAAGGGAGCAGTTAGCTTGAACGACAAGGGATTTCTGCCCATTTGCGCCGGGGATATGGCGGAAAGGGGCATAGAGCAGCTTGATTTTGTATATGTAACAGGGGATGCTTATGTAGATCACCCTTCTTTCGGCCATGCCATTATCAGCCGCGTGCTGGAATCCCACGGGTACAGTGTGGGCATGATTGCCCAGCCGGACTGGAAGGACGAGAGCAGTGTCACAGTCTTGGGACGCCCACGATTGGCCTTTCTTGTCACGGCAGGAAATATGGACAGTATGGTAAATCATTATTCTGTCTCCAAGAAAAGACGTTCCACGGACGCCTATACCCCCGGAGGCGAGATGGGGAAGCGTCCCGACCATGCCGCGGTGGTCTATGGCAATCTGATTCGCAAGAGCTTTCGGGACGTACCGATTATTCTGGGCGGTATCGAGGCGAGTCTTAGACGCATGGCGCACTATGATTATTGGTCTGACAGCTTCAAGCGTTCCATACTTTTGGACAGTCAGGCAGATATCATCTCATATGGCATGGGTGAGAAGTCCATTGTGGAGATCGCGGATGCGCTGGCGTCGGGAATCTCAGTGCGGGATTTGGGATTTATCCGCGGAACGGTGTACAAGACAAAGGATATTTCCGGTATTTATCAGGGAATCCGTCTTCCGTCCTATGAAGAAATGAAGGCAGATAAGACACGATATGCCCAGAGTTTTATGATACAATACGAGAATACAGATTCCTGCACGGGGAAACCATTGATAGAAGCTTATCCAAACGGGGTGTTCGTGGTGCAGAACCCGCCTCAGCCCCCGCTGAGCACACAGGAGATGGATGCCATTTATGATCTGCCCTATATGCGAAGCTTTCATCCGTCCTACGAGGCAATGGGCGGGGTTCCCGCCATATCGGAGATCAAATTTTCCCTCATTAGTAACAGAGGATGCTTTGGCGGATGCAGCTTTTGCGCCCTGACCTTCCATCAGGGGAGGACGGTTCAGACCAGAAGCCATGAATCCATATTGCAGGAAGCGGAGCTTCTCACGAAGGAACCAGACTTCAAGGGCTATATTCATGATGTGGGCGGCCCCACGGCGAACTTCCGTCATCCCTCCTGCGAGAAGCAGCTGACTCAGGGCGTGTGCAAGAACAGACAATGTCTGTTTCCCAAACCCTGTCCCAACCTGCGGGCGGATCATTCGGACTACGTGGCTCTTTTGAGGAAACTCAGAGCGCTTTCCGGTGTGAAAAAGGTCTTTGTCCGTTCCGGCATCCGATTTGACTATCTGCTGGCAGACGCGGATGACACCTTCTTCCGGGAGCTGGTGGAACATCATGTGAGCGGGCAGTTAAAGGTTGCACCGGAGCATATTTCCGACGCAGTCCTGCGCCGCATGGGAAAACCGGAGAACGCAGTGTATGAGCGTTTTGTGGCAAAATACAACAAACTAAATGACCGTATGGGTAAGAATCAGTTTCTTGTGCCATATCTGATGTCCTCTCATCCCGGCTCCACCTTGAAGGAAGCCATAGAGCTTGCGGAATACCTGAGGGATTTGGGTTATATGCCGGAGCAGGTGCAGGATTTCTATCCCACACCCTCCACATTGTCCACGGTCATGTACTACACGGGATTAGACCCCAGGGATATGAACCCTGTGTATGTGTGCAGAAATCCTCACGAGAAAGCGATGCAGCGGGCACTGATCCAGTATCGGAATCCCAAAAATTATGATTTGGTGTATGAGGCATTGGTGCAGGCGCACAGGGAGGATTTGATCGGTTTTGGGAAGGAATGCCTGATCCGCCCACGCAAACCGGCCGGGGGACATACAGCGAAAGCGCCCAACAGTTCTCAAAACACCAAGGATGCCCATACATCCAAGAAGAAAAAGACCATTCGCAACATCCATAAGAAGAAAAATAACAGTTCATGAGGGCTGAACAACAGTTCATGAGGGCTGAACAACAGTTCATGAG
>CAMWLG010000089.1 GCA_947175035.1 uncultured Lachnospiraceae bacterium
AATAAAGCAATTGAGTTGGATCCCAATTTGGCAAATGCATATAATCATCGTGGTAGTGCATATGAAAATTTAGAAGACTATGCAAAGGCTATTGAAGACTACGCACGGGCAATCCAACTGAATCCAGAATATAAAAATGCCTATCTGAGTCGTGCAAGAGTATACACGGCTATCGGCGAGGAAACACTTGCGGAAGCGGATAGGAAGAAAGCGGAAGAGTTGTGACATCCTCATATCGGGTCACACATCGTAAAATATTCCGATGTTGTGGTATTCATCATGTTTACATATTGACCAAATTTAAGGATAGCAAAACCACCTCGCTGCTTGTCAGTTTAGGGGTGGTTTTGCTATGTATTTTATAATAGAACAGTTCCTTCTTGATGAGGGATGATGCAGTTAAATAGTATACGCTTTAGCAGCACAGATTATATCTTCAAATGGGTGAGATTTATAAATCTAAAACCATAGAAATATCGTTATGATATGGTGCATATGTTATAAAAAGTTTTACATATATGGATAAAAGTGGTATGATAAATTTACGAAAAATGTCGGATATTGCAGATTCGGGAACTGTAAGGCGATTCTTTTTGGTCTGATGTTTTACGAGTAAACGAGAGAATCCTGGAATTGACAGCAAAAAATAGCAGCGGGGATGCCAGGGAACTAAGAAAGGAGTAAGTATGAAGTATTTATCTGAATTTACGGGGAGTCTGATTTTCCTTTTGGGAGGTTATGCCTATATGTGCAATATCTCTCTCAAGAAAACGCTTGTTTCTGCACTGAATTACATTGAACTTGTGGTTGCGTGGAGCCTTGCTGTTGGTTTTGGATTGGCGGTTGCCGCGATCATGCAGGGGCCGGCTTATTTGAATCCGGGAGTTGTTCTGGGAAGTGTGATATGGAACGGTCTTTCGTTGTCAGAGGCAGCGATTTATCTGCTGATGGAATTTCTGGCTGCCGGCGTGGCTGTGTTGCTCTGCATGATTTTCTTCTGGGATTCTTTTAAAGCGTCAAAGGATGCGCCAAAGAGAGGAATTTTTTCCGCTTATCCGGTGGAAAAGAATATCCCGCTTAATTTTGTACAAGAAGTTCTGGCTACTTTTGCATTTTTGTTTTTAGTGTTTATGGGAATTACGGGGGTATCTGATCCGCTGGTGATCGGTGTTGTTGGTTTTGCAGCGGTAGCAATTCTTGCCTTGACCTTGAACAGCACAGGTTTTAGCATGAATGCCATGCGTTCTGTATTCAGCAGCATCTGGTTTGCTATTTTACCGATTCCAAATAAGGGAGACGAGAAAGTAGACTGGGGTTACCAGTTGATTGTAAATCTGATCGGTTCCTCCATTGGAGGTATTTTGGCGGTTATCGTAACATCTTGTATCAAAGCTGCGTTATAGCAAAAGTGCGGGGGCGACAGTTGCTGTAGGCACGGATGGGAAATGTATTAGTGACTGTTATAATTTTACGGATTATTTAAAAGGTTCTGGGTTCCTGAGTTGGGTACCAAGAACCTTTTTTGATGCACAGGGTTGCATTTTTATGAATAGTAGGATAAAATAAAGGGGATGATAAAATTAAGATAAAATTTTGATAAGGAGTAAAAGCATATGATACAAATCAGACCTGTTTCAGATTTGAGAAATAAGTTCCCTGATATTGAGAAAATTGTTAATTCAGGGGAACCGGTATATCTGACCAAAAATGGATATGGAGCAATGGTGGTACTGAGCCTTGAGGAGTATTCAAAGTTGACGGAGAGCGAGGAACTTGCACTGGATAAGGCTGACAGGTTTGCAGCGGAAAATACTGAACGGATGAGCCACGAAGAAGTTTTCGGAAATCTACGGAGGAAAATAAATGCTCAATAAAAAGTACAGATTAAGTTATCTGCCACTTTTTTACGAGGATCTTGACGAAAAAGTAACTTATATTGTTGAGAAACTAAAGAATCCAAAGGCGGCGAATGACTTATTGGATAAAGTGGAGACTGCCATCATAGAGCGTCTTCCGGTGGCGGAATCTTTTGAACCATACCATTCTATCAGAGAGCGTAGGTACACTTATTATCGAATTTATGTAGATAATTATATAATTTATTATGTGGTAATAGATGATGATCCGAATGATTTGGTCATGGAAGTGAGAAGGTTCCTCTATAATGGACAGAATAGGGATGGATTGGTATAAAAAAGTGATTTTGATGTATGGTTTTCTATCTTAGAGAGTGTGTTTGTTCCATAACCTATTGACTTCCTGATATTCTTTTTCTATGGTACAATAAGGTATCATATGAAAAGGATTGAGGGACTATGAAAATTAAATGGAAGTTATTTCTTGTTGTTATTTGTTGTTGTGGAGTTATAGCGTTTCTCACAGAAATAAATACCGAAAAGATGGATGGCGAAAAAGAGCAAAAAGAAATTTCTGAGGAAATAATAGAAAGCAAAGAGGAAGCAGAAACGCATGTATTTATAGAAGAAAACCAAAACTCAAGTGAGGAAGAATTTAAAAATCTTTGTTCGGAAATAGTATACAATGATATTTCTGAACAAACTGTTGGAAAGTATGTATACAAAGATTTGTTTAACTGGCAGATAAAAGAATCTGACAATAGATACTTATGCAACGCAATAGAGGATTTTATAGAAGATTTAAAAACATATCAGAAAACATATAGGAATTATGGGATTATAGATTGCAGATATGACAGTTCTTTTCCAATAGAAAACAGCGATATAATAAGGGTTTATGGCATCGTGGATAGTGTTTCTCAAAGCTATTTTACGGGAGGATATAACCCGACAATTAAAGTGTATTATATAGAGTATATTAGAAAATATGGAGAAGAACCAGAAAATAAAACAATGGGTGAAATAAGAGATGAAAGGATTGCGAGGAATGAACAAATAAGACAAGAGATAGAGTATAAAAATTCGCTTAATACAGATTACAATGGAACAACAAAAAATATAGACGAAATGGATGAATTGGATTTGGAAGATTATTTATCGCATTGCGATGAAATGAATTATAGCAATTTAACAAATGGAGAAGACCTGACAGGAAGGCATGTTGCAATTCATGTTCAGTTATTTAAGCACAAAATATTTAAAAGTGAAAAAGGAAAAGAAAATAGAATAGTAAAATGGATTAATATTGAGTTTATTCAGGATGATATTTGGGAAATAGAATTTTATAGTGAACAAGCAGAAGATTATATACCAGATTTTGGAGTATTATATTTTCAAAACATAGAGAATATCTCTCCTATGGATATGAGAAGTGGTGAGAACATAATTGCTTATGGACAAATAATAAACCATCCAAAGGAATCATATGATGATTGGGAAGTTATAGTTAGATATTATGAATTTGAATAAATTTTATTTTGCTTTTGATATTAAATGTGTAGCCGTTTACATCAATATATTAGGAGATAAGGTAGGTTGATCAGAAAAAAATAGGGTGTCAAGAAAAAATACTTGACACCCTATTTTTTTTATAGTAAGATAGCAAAGTCGGTATAAAAGATATGACGAATCTATACCTTTCAGGTGGGGTGTCATGGAAAAGATATACGAGCAGACGCTGTTATATGATTTTTATGGGGAGCTGCTTACAGAGCATCAGCGAAGTATTTATGAGGATGCGGTCTACAACGATATGTCCCTTGGTGAGATTGCCGAGATGCGGGGCATCAGCAGACAGGGTGTCCATGATATGCTTAAGCGCTGTGATAAGATTTTGCAGGATTACGAGGCGAAGCTTCACTTGGTGGAGCGTTTTGCCGGTGCGAAGGAAAAGCTGTCGGAGATTGTGGAGCTTACGAGACTTGGGCAATCAGGGCAGGAGATGGATGATGCCGGGTTGATGCGGCGAATGGAGCGCATCAGGAAACTGGCCGAGGAGCTTTGGCAGGAGTTGTGAGCAGATAATATTTATTTAAATCATTGAGGATTGAGTATGGCATTTGAAAGTTTAACGGACAAACTGCAGAATGTGTTTAAAAACCTTAGGAGCAAGGGACGTCTGACCGAGGAGGATGTGCGGGCAGCGCTCAAGGAGGTCAAGATGGCGCTTCTGGAGGCCGATGTGAACTTCAAGGTGGTAAAGCAGTTTGTGAAGTCTGTGGAGGAGCGGGCTATCGGTCAGGATGTGATGAACGGCTTGAATCCCGGGCAGATGGTGATCAAGATCGTAAACGAGGAAATGATCGCCCTGATGGGGAGCGAGACCACGGAGATTGCCATGCAGCCCGGCAAGTCGATTACCGTCATCATGATGGCGGGACTTCAGGGTGCAGGTAAGACCACCGCAACGGCAAAGATTGCCGGGAAGCTGAAACAGAAAGGTAAGAAATCTCTGTTGGTGGCATGTGATATCTATCGTCCCGCAGCTGTGGAACAGCTCCATGTAAACGGCAAAAAGGTGGATGTGGAAGTGTTCGATATGGGAACGGATCACAAGCCCGTGGAGATTGCCGGGGAAGCCATCCGTTATGCTGAGAAAAACGGTCATAATGTGGTGATTTTGGATACTGCTGGACGACTTCATGTGGATGAGGATATGATGCGGGAGCTGCAGGATATCAAGAGAGAGATTGCCGTGCATCAAACGCTTCTTGTGGTGGATGCCATGACCGGTCAGGATGCCGTGAACGTGGCGAAAGAATTTGATGAAAAGGTGGGCATTGACGGCGTGGTGCTGTCCAAGATGGATGGTGACACGAGAGGCGGTGCCGCACTTTCCATAAAGGCTGTGACGGGCAAACCGATTCTCTTTGTAAGCATGGGGGAGAAGCTTACCGATCTGGAACAGTTTTATCCGGAGCGCATGGCGAACAGGATATTGGGCATGGGAGACGTGCTTACCCTGATTGAGAAGGCGCAGGAGAGCATAGATATTGACGAGGACAAGAGCCGCGAGATGGCGGGGCGCATGAAGAAGGGGAAGTTCGACTTTGAGGACTATCTGGAAAGCATGAAGCAGATGCGCAATATGGGCGGTTTGTCCAGTATTTTGAGTATGCTGCCCGGTATGGGGATCAAAGCCGGGGATTTGGAGTCTATGATTGACGAGAAACAGCTAAAGCATATGGAGGCCATTGTGCTCTCCATGACTGTGGAGGAGCGGCGTAATCCCAAGTTGCTCAATCCCCGCAGAAAGCATCGTATCGCAAAGGGAGCTGGCGTGGATATCGCCGAGGTGAACCGTTTTATCAAACAGTTTGAGCAGAGCCAGAAGCTGATGAAGCAGATGGGCGGTGGCAAGGGAAAGCGCAGAGGCGGTATGTTCGGCGGCATGGGCGGCATGATGGGAGGCGGCAGGTTTCCTTTTTAAGGCGCAGGCTTATGATTTACTATGTTAGATTGGGATGAGCGCGTGCAATCGCAATCGTCCTTATCATATAACCCTTCGGGGTACACACAACAATAATTTTTTAAAGTAATGGAGGAAAAAGAAATGGCAGTAAAAATCAGATTGAGAAGAATGGGACAGAAGAAGGCGCCTTTTTATAGAATCATCGTGGCTGATTCCCGTTCTCCCAGAGACGGCAGATTCATTGAGGAGATTGGTACTTATGACCCCAGCACCGATCCCAGCACTTTTAAGATCAACGAGGAACTTGCCAAGAAATGGCTGGCAAATGGTGCTCAGCCCACAGAGGTGGTTGGAAAGCTGTTCAAGGCTGCAGGCATCGAGAAATAATAATCTGATCTTTGGAGGTGGATTATGAAGGAATTGGTAGAAGTAGTTGCAAAGGCACTTGTGGATTATCCGGATGAGGTTGTCGTAACCGAAAAGACGGAGGGAAGAAATATTGTCCTTGAACTACATGTGGCTGCTTCCGATATGGGTAAGGTGATTGGCAAACAGGGCAGAATTGCAAAGGCAATCCGCACTGTGGTGAAGGCGGCATCGTCCAAAGACAATACAAGGGTGGACGTGGAAATCGTCTAAGATTGGAACAGGCGGCGGAATGCACTGTAAGACCAGCGCATTCCGCTTTTGTGCGCGAGCAATGAGAAACATGCACGCCGTGCTTGCACGAGCGTGTATGTGACGAATGCCGCGACACCGAATGCGCAGCATAAGGTGGGAGGGAAAAGTATGGAAGAAAGGTTTCAGGTGGGGATTATCACTGCCTCCCATGGCGTGAAGGGAGAGGCAAAGGTTTATCCCACGACAGATGACCCGAAGCGTTTCAAACGGCTGGGGGAGGTCATTTTGGATTCAGATGGCAGAGATATTTTGTTGGAGATAGAGAGCGTTAAATTTTTTAAAAAATTTGTGATTTTGAAATTCAAAGGGATAGATACGCCTGAAGAGGTGCAAAAAATACGGCAGAAAAGTCTCTATGTGGACAGGGAACACGCAGTGAGGCTCGGACGGGACGAGTACTTTATTGCGGATTTGATGGGGCTTCGAGTATTAAACGAAGCGGGAGAGGAAATAGGCATTTTGCGCGAAGTGATGGAGACCGGCGCCAATGATGTCTATGTGATTGATTTAAAGGATGGAAGAGAGTTGCTGTTGCCCGCGATCAAGGAGTGCGTTCTTGGGGTGGACGTGGAAGCGGGTGAGATACAGATTCATATATTGGACGGGCTTTTGGACTGACGGTGCGGGAATGAGATTATGATGAGATTTCATGTGCTGACGCTTTTTCCGGAGATGGTGATGCAGGGATTGCACACTAGCATCATAGGCAGGGCGGTGGAGAATAATTGCATAAAAATTGAAGCCGTGAATATTCGGGATTTTTCCACGGATAAGCATGGAAAGGTGGACGATTACCCCTATGGCGGGGGAGCGGGGATGCTGATGCAGGCGCAGCCCGTGTATGACGCGTGGCATGCCATTGTTCATGAAAATGCCGAAAAAAGCAAGATGCCGCGAACCATCTATGTCACCCCCCAGGGAACCACGTTTACACAAGAATATGCTTTTGCTTTGGCAAAAGAGGAGGAATTGATATTCCTATGCGGGCATTATGAGGGAATTGACGCCCGTGTGCTTGATGAGATTGTGACGGATTATGTGTCCATTGGGGATTATGTGCTCACGGGAGGCGAGCTGCCGGCGATGGTCATGATCGATGCCATCTCCCGGCTGGTGCCTGGGGTGCTGCACAACGACGAGTCCGCCGAGACGGAGAGCTTTCACATGGATTTGTTGGAATACCCCCAGTATTCCAGACCGGAGGTGTGGCATGGGAAGGAAGTTCCCAAGGTGCTTCTGTCCGGAGATCATGGGAAGATCGCACAGTGGCGGTTGGAGCAGTCCAAGCTTCTGACTATGGAGCGAAGGCCCGATTTGTATGAACAATACAGGAGACGGGAGAAATTGATCAAACGACTCTCCGCCAATAAACGGCAAAATTTTCACATGATGGAGTGCCTTGCCAGTGGACGAGGCACAATTTTGGCGGATGGGGAAGGAATATTGATTTATGACAAGAATGTCAGAACGTGCATGGTGAATGCCGAAAGCAAGACCGTGGCAGAAAATCTTTTGCCCCTTATCCCGCCAGAGACCAAGTGGGTGCTCTCCTCTCAGGAATTTTGGAATGACATATTAACGGAACAGGGATTCAAGGTGGCCTGCGAGTGCCTGCAGGCATGTTACACCCAGAGAACTCCCTTGCCCATCAGGCAGAAAGAAATTCGGCCGCTCACGGCGGAGGCACTTCCTTATTTGAGAGAACATTGCAAGGATTTGGATGCCGATTATCTTCTCGGGAGGGTGGAAGCCAACGCCGTGTATGGTATATTCGTGGGAAATCAATTGGCGGGCTTCGTGGGATGGCATGCCACGGGCGCAATCGGGATGCTTTACGTGGACAAGTCCCACAGAGGGCAAGGATTGGGAAGCTCTCTGGAGGCGTTTGCCATCAACAGACAGCTGGCAACAGGTCATATGCCGTATTGTCATATCCCGGCAGATAATGAAGCAGCCCTGAAGCTGCAGGAAAAGCTGGGATTGTACTTGTCCCAAGAACCATTATGGTATTTGGAAAACCAACCGCAAAAATAATCCTTGCATTTCATGT
This sequence comes from uncultured Lachnospiraceae bacterium, assembly GCA_947175035.1. GTDB lineage: Bacteria > Bacillota > Clostridia > Lachnospirales > Lachnospiraceae > Acetatifactor. The sequence goes on from CAMWLG010000089.1 coordinate 8,060, forward strand.
CCCTCTGTGTTAAAATACTATTTGTTGTGAAAACGAGATGGTCCTCTGTTACAGAATGTATTAAGAACATCCATTTTATGAAGGAGGCTCAATATGAGTGATATTATCAAAGAAATCGAAGCAGAACAGTTAAAAGAGACCGTGGATGATTTCCATGTTGGCGATACCGTAAGGGTATACGGTAAGATCAAAGAGGGAGACAAGGAAAGAATCCAGGTGTTTGAGGGTGTTGTCCTGAAGAGACAGGGCGGCAGCAACAGAGAGACCTTTACCGTGAGAAAGACTTCCAACGGTATCGGCGTGGAGAAGACCTGGCCTTTGCACTCTCCCAATGTTGAGAAAATCGAGGTAGTAAGACGCGGTAAGGTGAGACGCGCGAAGCTGAACTACTTGAGAGACCGTGTAGGTAAGAAGGCTAAGGTAAAAGAGCTTGTAAAATAATAAGTCAGAATGAGGGCGATTACAGACAGTGTGATTGCCCTTTTCTATTTCATAAAACTGTGATATACTTATTGCGTCGGGCAAAAGACCAAGATGGAGAGAGACAATATGGCGCGTCAAAAAGGACTGAGCTTTTATCGACGGAAAAAGAAAATAAATTCGGCGGTTTTGCGGGATATCTTTAGTTGGCTGTTTGGTATTTTTGTAGCAATTTTCGTTGCCATAGTGGTCGCGCATTTTTTTGGAATGGTTACCCGGACGGTGGGGGTGGCTATGGAACCTACGCTGTATAATGGACAGAGTATCCTGATAGACAGATTTTGTTATGTGTTGTCCTCGCCCAAGGTTGGGGATGTGGTGGTTTTTCTGCCCAACGGGAATGAGAACGCACATTATTACGTGAAGCGCGTGGTTGCCGTGGCAGGCGACGAGGTGTTGATTGAAAATGGGATTTTGTACGTGAACGGCGAAGAGAGTGTTTTGACGGAAGACAAGATATTGGATGGTGGTATTGCGGAGAATGCGCTGACCATAGGCAGGGGAGAGATTTTTTGCTTAGGGGATAATGTCAATAACAGTGAGGACAGCCGTTCCGCCAATGTAGGACCGGTGAAGGACACGGATATTATTGGGCGGGCATGGTTTAAGCTTGCCTGCGAGGATGAAGGAATGGGATTTATCAAGTGAAAACGAACTTTAGCAAAGATATGGAAACGGAGACAAAATGAATTATCAATGGTATCCCGGTCATATGACCAAGGCAGTTCGTATGATGCAGGAGAATATTAAACTGATTGACCTTATTATAGAGCTTGTGGACGCGCGTATTCCCATGAGCAGCCGCAATCCGGATATCGACGAATTGGGGAGGAATAAATCCCGGATCGTGCTTTTGAACAAATCGGATTTGGCGGATCCTGTGCAGAATAAGAAATGGATGCAATATTTTGAGGAGCAGGGGGCTCACGCATTGGAGGTAAACTCTAAATCAGGGGCAGGGGTGAAGTCCATTAACGGGCTTGTGCAGGAAGCCTGTAAGGAGAAAATCGAGCGGGATAGAAAGCGCGGAATCGTCAATCGTCCGGTACGAGCCATGGTGGTGGGGATTCCCAATGTGGGGAAGTCTACCTTCATCAATTCTTTTGCGGGGAAGGCATGTGCCAAGACCGGCAATAAGCCCGGAGTCACCAAGGGAAAACAGTGGATTCGTCTGAATAAGAGCTTGGAGCTTCTGGATACTCCGGGGATTCTCTGGCCAAAGTTTGATGATCAGGAAGTGGGGATGCGGCTGGCTTTTATCGGTTCCATGAATGACGAGATTATAGTGCAGGAGGAGCTTGCCTGCGATCTGATTCGGGTGGTGATGCAGCTTTATCCGCAGGTGCTGGCGCAGCGGTATGGCTGGGAGGAGTCCTGGCCCGAGGGGGATTCAGGCAAACAGCCACAGTCCCTTACGGAAATAGAGGCGGCGGGGCTGTTGGAGCGGATCGCCGTGAGCAGAAACTGTTTTTCCAAGGGAGAAGAGCCAGATCTGCCCAGGGCGGCAGCTTTATTGATTGATGATTTTCGAAGCGGCAGACTAGGTAGAATGACACTGGAGAGGAGATAATCGGCAATGAAAAAGAAGGTGATGAAAGAACTCTTAAATACGGGTTTGTATCTGCTCTTTGTGTTGCTGGTCACATGGCTTTTGATCACGTTTGTCATCCAGAGGACGGAGGTGGACGGGTCTTCTATGGAACCGGCGCTGACCAACGGAGATGATCTATTTGTGGACAAGATTTCTTATCGTTTTCATGACCCGGAGCGCTTTGATATTATCGTTTTCCCGTTCCAGTACCAGGAGAATGTTTATTATATCAAGCGTATTATTGGATTGCCGGGGGAGACGGTTCAGATTGA
>CAMWLG010000090.1 GCA_947175035.1 uncultured Lachnospiraceae bacterium
CGGTCTGGCAGCCGGCTCCGGTGCGCGTAGGCGCTGCTCCTCGTCCGCGCGGCGGTGTGGTCCTTGGCAGTGGGGTGGGATTTTTCGGATATCTGTAACGGGCTGATGGCGGTGCCGAATTTGCTTTGCGTGCTGGCGCTGAGTTGTGGCAAGAATGGGATTTGCGGGGAGATAAAGGGCAAAAATACTTGAATATCTTCGCAAAAGCAAATATAATATGTGCAGATTCTATATACCTCATACGCAAGAAAAATTATTTAAAAAAACAACAATATGTTGAAAATATAATGACAGTGTTGTATTATTGTACAATAAGGCAAACTTAAAGAAATTTAAGGACGCAAAGCAGGAAGTCTAAGGTGGTCTGTTGTTCAGGCAATGATGATGGTTCGGCTGCAATTTGTGATAATTGCGGCCTTTTTTTATGCGCAGGGGAAAAACTTCCCTACTCGATATTAGGTACAGAAGAGGAGTCCGGAAAATATGATAAAGAAGAAAACAGCAAGAATCTTGACAGGGGCTTTGGTGCTGCTCATGTTGTGCGGCATCTCCATGAATGTATTTGCGGAAAATGACGGAAACGTTACACAGAATCAGTACCAATGCTACAGTCTCAGGTTAAACCTTACCAAGTGCCATGCCCAAGCCTCTTATCTGAACACACGACAGGCAGAATTGGAGAAAAAGCTGGATATAGAAAAGAAGAAGCTGGCAATTGGCTACTCTACAGACTTGGAGGTTGCTGCGGTTCAAAGCGAAGTGGACATCAACCGTTTGACGATACAGGGGGTGGAGGAAGAGGCTGACCTGCAAAAGCAACTGCTTGCCTTGTATGGAGAGGCGGCCATAGATGTAGAACTTCCGGATACATTAGAGGAATTGGAGGACGGATCGAAGGACGGGCTGGATGTGGATCTGCCGCAAGCGGATTCCTCACAGCTAAGCAAAGCACAGTTGGAAATGAAAATATACAAAATGCAGCAAGAAAACGCCTACCGACAGGCAAGGTTGAAGGTACAGGAGTACGATAGCGCGATCGCTATCATGGAGCGAAGGATCGAGAACGGACGGCTTTTGTACGAGAAGGGCAGGCTCAGAGAAGTGGATATCATGGAATTGGAAACAGAGAAAGAAAGGTTGGTGTATGAGCGGAAAAGCTGTATCTGTGATGCTTTGTTAGATAGTTATGTGTTGGAGAACTAATAAAGAAAGGGAAATTGTATGCAGGGCAAAAATGAAGATAAAAAAATAGTGAAAATAGTGACTATAACGATGGCGTCAATGTTTCTTGGCGTGGTTATAATCATTTTGTCATTTATATTGCTGCCCAAGTTCCTTAATGGACCGGGCAGGAGGCTGTTCCCAGAAGGGAAAATCGCTATGACAAAAAGGGTGCTGCGGGAGAAGTATGGGGAGGAGTTTATTGTCCATGACGTGTACTCAAAAGCCTCGCATGAATATTTTGCAGACTGTTCGCCAACGTCCAATGAAGAAATCGTGTTTCAGGCAGCAGTTTGGAAAGACGGGAGCGGGGTGGTGTATGATGAATATGTGGAAGGCATTGTGGCAAGAGAACTTGAAAAAGAAATGGAGGAAGAATTACAAAAATATTATGACAGCTTTTTTGTGAAGGTTTATCTTTCAGGTGGGTATGACGCACGTCACGCGGAAGTAAACAGTGTACAAGACATAACGATGGAAGAATATGTTAAGAGGTTTAATCCGTTAAGATGTCGCATTGACATAGGGATTGACGCGGAAGAGGGGAATGACCATTTTGAGGAGGAGTATGCTTTTTATGAGAGTGTGCAAGAAAAGATTAGCAATCAAAAATGTCCCCCTTTATATGTGGGGTATTACAATATGGATGAGGAATTACAGGAGTGGTGCAATGATTTTTTTACTTATAATGCGGGAGCTTATTACACGTACACTCACAAACGAGCCGAGTGTAATGGGATGGAATATGAATGCACAGTGGAAGGCATCAGTATCACATATGACGAGTTTAAAACAATGAGGGAGGAATTAGGTAAAGATGAGTAAACAAAATGCAATGTATACAGATCAAGAGTTGCTTTGGGCGACACAAATAGCTTATTGCAATGTTATGGACAAGGATATAGGTTGTACTTTACAAGAGATTTTTGCAGAATATGGTGATAGTTTCTATTATGATCAGGAAATCCTCAAAGAAATCGATGGTGATAAAGGTATAATGGCGAAGGAGGCCAAACAGTTCGTAGACGATGTCGCTGCGGGCAAAATTTGTCAAGGCTGGAAGCTGGTTTCTATCGGAGACGATCAGAAAAAAAGCGGTATGTTTGCCCTGACAATAGAAACAGGGGAGAATGAAGCAATTGTTGCCTTCCGTGGGAGCGAGGCTGTAAATACAGATCAGCTCATCAAAGACTGGGGATGGGCAGATTTTTGTTCAATTAACGGGAAGGCCACAGATCAGGAAGAGATGGCATACCAATATTTGAAGGAGGTAGGCGCTGAGTTTACTTATGAAAATCTTACATTGACAGGCCATTCCTTGGGCGGCAATCTTTCACATGTAGCAACTGTTTATGCCTATGAAAGGAAGCAGGAGCTTTATTCGCGTATCCGTCAAAGTGTGAGCTTTGACGGACAGGGACATCCTCAGGAATATATTCAGGAACATCAGAAAGCGATAGATGCAGTGCAGGATAAACTTATGCACTATCAATGGAGTGCTGTTGGGACAATATTAACATCCTTTTGCCAAGGAGATAACTACCAAACGGTATTGTCAGATAAGTTTTCATCGATATTTGGGGTATTCATAAAGCATGCAACAGAATCATTGCGATTAAATGAGGACGGAAGTTTGATAAGAACAGAGGAGAAAGATTGGTTTGCATCAGAGGTAGACAAATGGACAGATTGGATAGATGAAAAAAATGATGTGCAGCTTTGGGCAAGTAGTTTAACCCATATAGTTGTACATACAGCAGATAACTGTAATGAATTGAAAAAGTGGCAATTGGCTACTCTACGAAATTGGAGGTTGTCGTATGAGCGGAAAAGCTGCATCTGTGATGCTTTGTTAGAGAGTTATGTGTTGGAGAATTTGTAAAGAAAGGATAGAAATTGTGTGGAAAAAGAGAATGAAGATAAAAAGATAGTGAAAATAGTGACCATAACGATGGCATCAATGTTTCTTGGCGTTGTTTTGCTCATTTTGTCATTTATATTGCTGCCCAAGTTTCTTAACGGGTCAGGCAGAAGGCTGTTCCCGGAAGGGAAATATAGCATGACAAAAAGGGTGCTGCGGGAGAAGTATGGGGAGGAGTTTATTGTCCATGACGTGTACTCAAAAGCTTCGCATGAATATTTTGCAGACTGTTCGCCAGTATCCAATAAAGAAGTTGCGTTTCGGGCAGCGGTTTGGAAAGATGGGAGTGGAGTGGTGTATGATGAATATTTGGAAAGTATTGTAGCAAGAGAACTTAAAAATGAAATTGAAGAGGAATTACAAAAATATTTTGACAGTGTTTTTGTGAAAGTTTATCTTTCGTATAGGGTTGGATCTGACACGTTTTACGAGGAAGTAAATAGTATGCAAGACGTAACGATGGAAGCATATGTCAGGATTGTTAATCCGTCATGGTGTCGGATTGATATAGGGATTGATGCAGAAGAAGGGAATGAACATTTGGAGGAGGAGTATGCTTTTTATGAGAGTATGCAGAAAAAGATAAGCGATAAAAAAATCCCGCCTATGGATGTGTATTATTACGATATGGATGCAGAGTTACAGGAATGGTGTAGTAGTTATTTCACTCAGAATGGGCAAGCCTATGGAACATATGATAGCAAATGTCACGAGTGTAATGAGATGACATATAGATGCACAGCGGAAGGTGTCAGTATCACATATGATGAGTTTAAAACAATGAGGGAGGAATTGAGTAAATATGAGTAGACAAGATGCAATGTATACGGATCAAGAGTTATTATGGGCGACGCAAATAGCGTATTGCAATGCAACGAAAGAAGATATAGGCCATACTTTACAAGAGATTTTTGCAGAACATGGTGATAAGTTCTATTATGATCAAAAAATCCTTACGAAAACCGATGGTGATAAAGGTATAATGGCAAAGGAAGCCAAACAGTTCATAGCCGATGTTGCTGCGGGCAAAATCTGTCAAGGCTGGAAGCTGGTTTCTATCGGGGACGATCAGGGAAAAAGCGGTATGTTTGCCCTGACGATAGAAACAGGTGAGAATGAAGCGATTGTTGCCTTCCGTGGGAGCGAGAGTGTAGATGCGGAACAGTTCATCAAAGACTGGGGATTGGCAGATTTTTGTTTGATTAATGGGAAAGCCACAGCCCAGGAAGAGATGGCATACCAATATTTGGCGGAGGTGGGTGATGCGCTTGCTTATGAAAACCTTACATTGACAGGACATTCTCTGGGCGGCAACCTGTCACACGTGGCAACCGTTTATGCCTATGAAAGGGATCAGAAGCTTTATTCTCGTATCAGGCAAAGTGTAAGTTTTGACGGACAGGGACATCCCGAGGAATATATCAAGGAACATAAAGAAGCGATAGATGCAATGCAGGATAAACTTACACACTATCAATGGAGTTTTGTAGGGACAATCTTAACATCCTTTTGCCAGGGCGATAACTATCAAATGGTATTGTCAGATAAGTTTTCATCGCTAGCCTTAAAGCATTCAACGGCATCATTGCGGTTTAATGAGGACGGAAGCCTGATAAAAACAGAGGAGAAAGATGAGTTTGCATCAGCGATAGACACATTGACAGATTGTATAGATGAAAACCTTCATGTACAGCTTTGGGCAAGTAGTTTAACCCATATAATTTTTTATACACTAGAAAACTGTAATGAATTATTCAAGCTTCTGGAGGAAAATAAAGTATCAGGGGACAAAATCTCGAATTACATGCTATCTATGATACGTTTTTATTACTTGGATATTTGTTGGTCCAAGGTATCTAAAAATCCAGTACCTGTCCCCAGCGAGGCGAAGCAGGATTTGCATAGGCAATATTCTGAAGCTAAAGAACAATATATAGCAGCGTTTGAGGATTTGTCAAAAGAAATTTATGATACTTATGGACCTGAAAGTGATATTTTTTCTGCAGCAATGAAAACTGTTGGGGAGTTTTTGCAAGATTATCCGGATTTTCGAATGAATAATGATAGGATTACAATAGATGTGATTGAGTGGCTTGTGAAAATGCGTATGCAGGAAATAAGAAATCAGTGCAAAACGTATAAAGATTTTATGGAATGTTCCATGAAATTTACGAAGGATTTGCTAGATTATAAGCTGCTTAACAGTAAGAATGCAGTAGATGCGATGGTATCGTTTGGGAAAATGTATATACAGGCAGTAGGTAATTCGTATGAGGCACTGAAAGATGTTATGAAACTTATGGTGGCTCTGCAAGATAATGGGCTGCTTACCAGAGAGAACGTAATGGATGTGCTTGGATTGCTTGGAAAAATATATATACAGGAACAGAGTAATCCGAATGAGGCGATTAAGGAATTTATTGGCTTCATGAAAAGTATGCAAGACAGTGGGCTGCTTACCGGAGAGAATGTAAAGGATGCGATTGGATCGCTTGCGGAAGCGCTTGCGTTGGGAAGTCTTAGTCGTAGTAAGATGTTTAAAAACTTCATGGAATCCCTTCTCGAAAAATTCCACAGTGCCAGTGCCGCAGCTTATGTGGATCCCCTTGTCTTTGATATGGATGGCGACGGGTTTGAGCTTCTGACCAAGGAAAACGGGGTGTATTTTGACGAGGATAATGTCGGTTTGAGGGAGAAGACAGAATGGGTCGGTGCCGATGATGCTTTGTTGGCTGTGGATTGGAATGGAGACGGGGTGATCGGTGACGGGTCAGAACTGTTCGGAACCTCTACCTTATTGCGGGATGGCGGTACTGCAAAATCAGGGTTCGAGGCGCTCGCGCAATTTGATGACAATGGTGACGGCAGGATTGACGCCGAGGATGAGATTTATTCCCGGCTGGTTCTTTGGCAGGATAAGAACGGGGACGGAATCTCTCAGGAAGATGAACTGTACACGTTAGAGCAGCTGGGGATTGAGTCTATCTCGTTGCAGCAGAGAGCGGAGGATGGCGTCAATGTGGCAGATGTCAATTTCCAGGATGGCACATCGGGCAAAATAGGTGAGTTTATCTTTGATTCCGATCTGTATGATACCATTGACAGTGATGAATCCGAGATTTCAGAGGAGATTAAGGCGCTGCCTAATGTAAGGGCAATGGGATCTGTAGAATCTCTGCATGTTCTGATGCAGCGGGATGAGTCGGGGACGCTCATGACTTATGTGGAAGAATTTGAGCAGAGCGGAACGGTAGAGGAGCGCTGGGACATCGTGCAGAAAATCTTATATTTTATCACCGGTGCGGACAAGGTGAAGGCGAACAGCCGGGGGAGTTATTTTGACGCACAGAAATTAACCGTGATAGAACGGCTTATGGGGCAGGATTTTGTAGGTACGGGAGGGCGGAATCCCGTCAATACGGCGGCACCTATTTTGGAGGAGGTTTATCGTGGTCTTGCAGACATGTATTATACTGCTCTTATGGCGGATTCGTACTTAAAAGAGTATATCAATATGACATTCTGGACTACGGATAAAGCGGGTAAGAAGTATCTTGACACCAGTGTCTTGGACATGTATCTACAATACGGCGGAGTGGATGCAGAGGATGCTGTTAAGATAGTGGGTGAGATCAGCAGATATATCAGGGTAAGTAATCCGGACAACCGGAGTAATTTTGAGTATTATCTTGCCAAATATGCGGACAAGCAGGAGTATGTAGTGTCGATTGTAGAGTGCACTGGTTTACATATGGTGCTGGGCACAGAGGAGAGTGACGAGATTCACGGTTCCAGCAGTAGCAAATACAGCGAGCGTGATGTGATCTATGGCGGTGATGGAAATGACAAGCTGTATGGGGAGCATGGTGATGACACGCTGATCGGCGGTGCCGGTGACGATTATCTGAGCGGCGGTTACGGGTCGGATACCTATATCTACAACCGCGGCGACGGCAACGACACCATTGATAACTTCGACCCGTCAGAATCGCGGGAGAACGACCGACTGGTGTTGGGTGGCGGCATCCGCCCGGAGGAAATCGGCATAAAGCGTGACGGGAAAAACCTCGTGCTGACGGACACGGTGACCGGACAGACCGTCACGGTACGCAACGCATTTGGGAACAAGGTAGATTATCTGGAAAACATCGTGTTCGAGGATGGGACGGTGTGGGGGCGTGAGTACATCTCCAGTAGGCTGTCGGTGATTACCGGGACGGAGGGTGCGGACAGGCTCGTGGGTTATAGCAACGATGCCTATGGGTACGACGGGAACGAGAGCATCTATGGCGGTGCAGGGGACGATTACCTGGACGGGAGCTCTGGTAATGACATGTTGTATGGTGGCGATGGGAATGACAAGCTCTACGGGAGCCACGGTGATGACACGCTGGTGGGCGGAGCGGGTGACGATTACCTGGAAGGCGGTCAGGGGGCGGACACCTATATTTACAACCGCGGCGACGGCAACGACACCCTCTGCAACTCGGACGTGAGCGACGGTCGCTTGAATGACCGTCTGTTGTTCGGGGAAGGGATCAATCCGGAGGAAATCAGGCTGACACGCCAGGGCGACGACATGATCGTGACGGACACGGTGACAGGGCAGAAGATCACAGTCCAGGATGCCTTCTGGGGCCAGTGGGGTTACTTGTACAATGTGGAGTTTGCCGACGGGACGGTGTGGACGATGGAAGACATGCAGGAGATGCTGTCGGTGATCCGGGGTGGCAGCGACGCGGACACTCTCAAGGGAGCAGGTAAAGTACGGGGGTATACCAATAACGAGACCTTTTATGGAGGGGAAGGAAACGACACGATATACGGAGGCAGTGGCAACGATATGCTGTATGGCGAGGAAGACGACGACGTGCTGTACGGTGAGGACGGTGACGATGTTCTGGTCGGCGGAGCCGGGGATGATTACCTGAACGGCAGCTACGGGTCGGACACTTATCTCTACAACCGTGGCGATGGCAACGACACCATTGATAATTCTGACTCGTCTGACACGCGGGAGAACGACCGCCTGGTATTGGGCGGCGGCATCCGCCCGGAGGAGATCTCCATGAAGCGGGCTGGGAACGACCTTGTGCTGACGGACACTGTGACGAACCAGACCATCACGATACACGATGCGTTTAAGAACAAGTCAGATTTCTTGGAAAACATCGTGTTTGCCGACGGGACAGTATGGAACAGGGAGACCGTGGAGCAGAAACTGTCCGTGTTGGTGGGGACGGAGGGTGACGACGAGATCCATGGCCTTGGCCAAGCCTACGGGTGTACCGGGAACGACACCATATATGGCGGCGAGGGGAATGACAAGCTGTACGGGGAGTATGGTGATGACACGCTGATCGGCGGTGCCGGTGACGATTATTTATGTGGCAGTTACGGCTCGGACACCTATATTTACCACCGTGGTGACGGCAACGATACTATTGAAAATAGAGACTTTTCTGACACGCAGGCGAATGACCGCCTGGTATTGGGTGGCGGCATCCGCCCGGAGGAGATCGCCATGAAGCGGAACGGGAAGAACCTTGTGCTGACGGACACAGTGACTGGACAGACCATCACGGTACGCAACGCGTTTGGGGGCAATGCGGATTACCTGGAAAATATTGTGTTCGAGGACGGGACGGTGTGGGGGAACGAGTACATCTCCAGTAGGCTGTCGGTAATCACCGGGACGGAAGGTGCGGACAGGCTCGTGGGTTATAGCAACGATGCCTATGGGTACGACGGGAACGAGAGCATCTATGGCGGTGCAGGGGACGATTACCTGGACGGGAGCTCTGGTAATGACATGTTGTATGGTGGCGATGGGAATGACAAGCTCTACGGGAGCCACGGTGATGACACGCTGGTGGGCGGAGCGGGTGACGATTACCTGGAAGGCGGTCAGGGGGCGGACACCTATATTTACAACCGCGGCGACGGCAACGACACCCTCTGCAACTCGGACGTGAGCGACGGTCGCTTGAATGACCGTCTGTTGTTCGGGGAAGGGATCAATCCGGAGGAAATCAGGCTGACACGCCAGGGAGACGACATGGTTCTGACGGATACGGTGACGGGTCAGAAGGTCACGGTTCGGAGTGCTTTCTGGGGCCAGTGGAATTACCTTTACCGAGTGGAGTTTGCCGACGGGACGGTGTGGACGATGGAAGACATGCAGGAGATTCTGTCAGTGATCCGGGGTGGCAGCGACGCGGATACTCTCAAGGGTGCCGGTAAAGTACGAGGGTATACCAATAACGAGACCTTTTATGGAGGGGAAGGGAACGACACGATACATGCGGGGGGTGGCAACGATATCCTGTACGGGGAGGAAGACGACGACGTGCTGTACGGTGAGGACGGTGACGATGTTCTGGTCGGCGGAGCCGGGGATGATTACCTGAACGGCAGCTACGGGTCGGACACTTATCTCTACAACCGTGGCGATGGCAACGACACCATTGATAATTCTGACTCGTCTGACACGCGGGAGAACGACCGCCTGGTATTGGGCGGCGGCATCCGCCCGGAGGAGATCTCCATGAAGCGGGCTGGGAACGACCTTGTGCTGACGGACACTGTGACGAACCAGACCATCACGATACACGATGCGTTTAAGAACAAGTCAGATTTCTTGGAAAACATCGTGTTTGCCGACGGGACAGTATGGAACAGGGAGACCGTGGAGCAGAAACTGTCCGTGTTGGTGGGGACGGAGGGTGACGACGAGATCCATGGCCTTGGCCAAGCCTACGGGTGTACCGGGAACGACACCATATATGGCGGTGGCGGCAATGACAAGCTGTACGGGGAGTATGGTGATGACATGCTGATCGGCGGGACTGGGGACGATTATTTATGCGGTGGTTACGGCTCGGACACCTATATCTACAACCGTGGCGACGGCAACGACACCATTGATAACTATGATCCGTCTGACACGCGGGAGAACGACCGCC
>CAMWLG010000091.1 GCA_947175035.1 uncultured Lachnospiraceae bacterium
AGAAACAGTGCCTATAAGGGCAGCCGGACAATAAAAAATCTAACAAATTAATTTACTGATTGAAAGAACAGAAAAAAGGATTGGTACGCCAGTCCTTTTTTCACGAAAAAACATTTCACCTCTTGTTTTGCAGCAAATCCTGATATATAATATAGTTAGATAGAAGGGTTCTTGATTTGGAAGAAATTGGAAAGGAGTGATTTTTATGAGCGCTATTTCTTCGGTTAACAGTTATAATTCCGTAAATTATGGCAATTTTGCCAGCGGACGCAAGATTCAGACCGCGGCAAACGGAGCATCCGATCTTGCCATTATCCAAAAGATGGAGCGTCAGGAGCGCGGGACGAATGCTGCTTCTGAGAATATACGAGCAGGCATAAGCATGTTGAACATTTCAGACGGGGCATTGGGGCAGATCACAGATGATTTGCAGCGTATGAGCGAATTGGCTCTGCGGGCAACCTCCTCCCTCCTGACAGATGACGACCGTACAGCGATTCAAAACGAGATTGACCAACTGAAGGAAGGCATTTCAGATATTGCCAATCGGACTGTCTATAATGAGCATAAGCTTTTGGACGGAAGCGACTCGAATTATGACATCGTGACGAACACCGACGGAAGCACCAAGAATGTTACTACAGGCAATGCTACTTTGGAGGCTCTTGGGATTGCTGATTTCACTGTGACGGGGACATTTGATACCTCCGCCATTGACAACGCGCTGAAAAAGATTGCTTCCATGCGCAGTGCCAGCGGTGCACAGACGAACGCTCTCGAGCATGCATACAACAACAATAATAATTATAGCTGGAATATCACATCCTCCAAGAGCAAGCTGGAAGATTTGGATTATCCGAAGGCGATTTCCGAGATGAAGAAAAAGCAACTGTTGCAGGAGTACCAGATGCATATGCAGCGCAAGCGGATGGAAGATAAGAAGAATCAGGCGGCATGGATGTTTTCCTAAATATCCGCTTTGATTTAGACTATAATTTTTCTGTAAGATAATGTGTTTGGTCATACATTAATTTTACAACAACTGCCAGATTCTTTCGAGGTCTGGCAGTTATTTTTTATCTATGGTACAATATAGTTGAGTACTGGACTGGAGGGGAAGACCATGACATTAAAAGAGTTAGCAATCGGTCAGTCAGCGTCTATTCTTGCCGTGGGCGGAGAAGGCGCGCTGAGGCAGCATTTTTTGGATATGGGATTGATTCCGGGGGCGGAGGTTACGCTGGTGAAGTACGCGCCCATGGGAGACCCTATGGAGTTATTGATACATGGATATGAATTAACCCTGCGTCTTGCGGACGCGGAGCAGATAGAGATTGTGGAGACCGCGTCGCAGAAGGTGGAGGCACCCCGGGAGAGGAAAAAGGGAATTCCCCATCCGGGTCTGGGGGAAGGCGGCAAATATCACACAAAGGAAAACGAGAATCCGCTGCCTCCAAGCGAGACGGTCACGTTTGCGCTGGCGGGAAATCAGAACTGCGGCAAGACTACTCTATTCAATCGCCTCACGGGTTCCAACCAGCATGTGGGGAATTTCCCAGGGGTGACGGTAGATCGCAAGGATGGCGTCATCAAAGGTTATCCCAATACCCTGATCACGGATCTGCCGGGGATATATTCCATGTCGCCTTACAGCAATGAGGAGATTGTGACGCGCAGTTTTATCTTGAAAGAGAGACCTAAGGGGATCATCAATATCGTGGATGCCTCCAATATTGAGCGCAATTTGTATCTGACCATGCAGCTGATGGAGTTGGACATTCCTATGGTGGTGGCTCTTAACATGATGGACGAGGTGCGGGAGAACGGTGGCTCTATCCTGATCAACGAGATGGAGGAATTCTTGGGAGTGCCCGTAGTGCCCATATCCGCTGCTAAGAATGAGGGAATTGATGAGCTGATAGAGCATGCCATGCATGTGGCAAAGTATCAGGAGCGTCCGGAACGGGTGGATTTTTGCAGTTCTGAGGATGAGGGAAGCGCCGTACATAGATGTATCCACGCCACCATGCATCTGATTGAGGATCATGCTAAACGGGCGGGGATTCCCCTACGTTTTGCCGCCTCGAAAGTGGTGGAGGGGGATCTGAGGGTACTGGGACGATTGGAGATGGATGATAATGAGCAGGAAATGTTGGAGCATATGATCGTCCAGATGGAGAAAGAGCGGGGATTGGATCGCGCTGCGGCGGTTGCGGATATGCGCTTTCGCTATATTCAGAGGGTGAGTCGGGAGACGGTCATCAAGCCCGGGGAGAGCAGGGAGCATGCGAGAAGCCGGATGATTGACAGTGTTTTGACTGGAAAATATACTGCGATACCTTGCTTTGTAGGAATCATGGCATTGGTGTTCTGGCTGACTTTCAGCGTGATCGGCGTCTGGCTGCAGGATTTGCTGGCGGCGGGAATTGATTATGTGACCGGTTTGGTGGATAGAGCGCTCACTTTGGCTCATGTGAACGGGGCGCTGCATTCGCTGGTGATAGACGGCATTTTCAATGGCGTGGGAAGTGTGTTGAGCTTTCTGCCGATCATTGTCACATTATTTTTCTTTCTGTCCTTGTTGGAGGACAGCGGATATATGGCAAGGGTAGCATTTGTGATGGATAAGCTTTTGCGCAAGATCGGGCTGTCGGGGCGGAGTATCGTGCCCATGTTGATTGGATTTGGATGTACCGTGCCGGGAGTCATGGCGAGTAGGACGCTCTCCTCGGAGAGAGATCGCAAGATGACCATATTGTTGACGCCCTTTATGAGCTGTACGGCGAAGCTGCCGATTTATGGGTTTTTTACGTCTGTTTTCTTTCCAAAGCATGGCGGGCTGGTGATGGTGTTGTTATATTTTGGCGGCATTGCGGTGGGAATCCTGGCGGCGCTTATGATGAAACATAGTATGTTTCGGGGTGATCCGGTACCCTTCGTGATGGAGCTGCCTAATTATCGCATGCCCGGATGGAAGAATGTGATGCAGTTGTTGTGGGATAAGGCAAAGGATTTCCTGCAGAGGGCGTTCACGGTGATTTTTCTGGCAACGATCGTGATATGGTTCCTGCAGACCTTTGATGTGCATTTTGATATGGTGGTTGATTCTCAGGACAGCATACTGGCGGGGATTGCGGGCATGATTGCCCCGGTGTTCAGACCTCTGGGATTTGGGGATTGGAGGATTTCCACCGCATTGATCACGGGATTCATGGCAAAGGAGAGCGTGGTGGCAACACTGTCCGTCCTGATTCCGGGCGAAGAGTTTTTGCTGGGGATGCTCACGCCCTTAAGCGCGGCATCCTTGCTTGTGTTCTGTCTGCTCTATACGCCCTGCGTGGCGGCGGTAGCGGCCGTCAAGCGTGAGCTGGGCGGAAAGTGGGCGATTGCCGTGGTCTGCGGACAGTGCGCCATCGCGTGGATTGCCGCGTTTGTTGTGCGATGTATCGGGGGAATTTTGGTGTAAATTCCCGGCCGTCGTCTCTTTAGTTGGTGTCGCGTTTTAATGCCAGATACAACTCTGCATTTGTAGCATATATATAAGGATTCACATAAAAGATACCCAACAGGTTCAATGTTAAGGCGGATAAGAGTCTCCATCCAAAAAAGGACAGATCCAACACAAAGGCCTCCATTTTATATCCTGTCATCATCCGTTTGCTCTCATAGAACGCATCCTGATGGCTCATCTCCGGGTGATCTGCCAGCAGATAAGGAATCATCCGATACTCATAGGCCTTGACAATGCCGGGGATGATAAACAGCAATGACCACAGACCTGTGTACAGGTTTCTCAGGAACATGGTGAGAATCGTGGTTTTGTAATTATTTTTAAAGGCTTGGAGCAAGAGCCCGGGTCCCGCGGAGTTGATCCATGCGTTTTCTATAAAGAAAGCACACCCGCCTACCTGCAAGGGATTAAATATCAGGATAGAAAGTGCAGATGCTAAAATAACAATAATAATAACAAGTGTTACAGCCATGGAACCGAGGGTTGTGGCAAGCATTTGTTCCTGTCCGTATCCCGGGGCATAATATGAGTTGCTGCCATAGCTGTACCGTGATGCACCTGAAGAATAATAGCCTGTGGATATCACGCTTGGAGAATCGCTCAGGGATGAGTCGCTGAAGTTATAGTGGTATTGTGGAGTGCTGTAATCCCAATTATAATTTGAGTTTCTATTTTGATTGTAATCATACTTTTTTGAACTATTCGTTCCTCCATTGGGGGTGACTAGTGCGACAATGAGAGCCACCAATACACATTTCCAATAATTTCTCTTAAATGCCGCCTTTGCTTTTGCTTTTAATTCTGCCCGTGTCCAAGTCATAATGTTCCTCCTCATAAGTAATCCGTTTTTGAATTGCTACATGGATTATTTTAACATAGGAGATGTAAAATGGAAAGAGCAATCTTATGAATGGAGGTTCCCCCTGTCCCACACGTTGCTGGGCTGTGATTTGACGGTGGGGTAGCGGAACAGCAGAGTCCGCAGCGCTTTGCCATTCCAGGGGAACAGGGGCCAGAAATAGCTTATGCCGCCGAAGGTGGGGGTGGTTGCCGTAGAGATAAGCATGAGTAATAATCCAATCAGGAATCCCCACAGGCCTCCCACGGCCGTGGTCAAAAGCAGGAAAATCCGATAGACCCGCAGCGCGTCGGCAAATTCTATACTATAAATAGAGAGGCTTGCCAGAAGTGTAATTGCGCCGTAAAACAGGACTTCCGTGGAAGCCCAGTTTAATGTGACAGCAATGTCACCTATTAGGAGTCCTCCCACAATAGAGAGGGAGCCGGAAAAGCGCCCAGAGTTCAGGGATGCGGAGTATTTAAACAAATCCAGAATAAATTCCACCGCCAGCACATAGAAAATCAGCCGTAAAGGTCCCATCTCCCCGGAGGATAGGAGCTGCCATTTGGCGGCAGTTTCCGGAAAATAAGCGCCCACCAGAAGGAAGAAGGGCATGAGAAAGAGACTCACGGGAATGCAGGCAAAGCGCACTAGTCGGAAGTATGTGCCGATAATCGGGGATTTGTAATAGTCTTCAGGGCTCTGGGTAAACTGAAAGATGGTTCCCGGCAGAATCATGACCAAGGGGGAATTGTCCACCAGGATCAGAATATGCCCTTCTGCGAGATAGCTGCATGCCACGTCCGGTCTTTCCGTGTACTGGATGGAGGGCAGCGGATTCCACCATTTATGGGGTACTAACAGTTCTTCCAGGCTTTTTGCCCCCATGGTCAGGGATGTGACGTTCAGCGAGGACAACTTTTCAGTGAGCTTGTTCAAGAGCTCTTGATTTACAAGATCCCCCAGATAGGCTACCGCCACGTCCGTTTTGCTCATAGTGCCCACGGAATGAACAGCAAAAGTGAGGCGGGGAGAACGGATACGCCTCCGAATCAAATTGGCATTAAAGAGCATGGTTTCCACAAAGCCGTCTCTTGCGCCTCGGGTGATGCGCTCCGCATCCGGCTCCGCAACGCCTCTGGCGGGGTAAGTACGCACATCTATGATAATTGCCTGGTCGAAGCCGTCCACAAAGAGCAGGGAAGGACCGCTCAACAGGTTTTTCACAAGGCTATCCCAGTCAGAGGAAACCTCTACTTGGGCATAGCCGATTTTGGCGTTCATATAGCGAACCAGATTTTCCACATGAGCGTCCTGAGTGAATACGGGATTTTGTAAATCCGAGAAAATCTGCTGCAGGATTTCCGTCTTGCAAAAGCCGTTGACCCCGATCCAATAGGCGGGGGTCTGCCCCAGATAAAGATCTCTGGTGACAAGGTCGAAGCTCGCATCAATCGGCAATATTTTTTTCAGGGTGTCAATATTTTCGGATAAATTGCTGGAAAGTGTCAATTGATATCTTCCTTTCTGGGATTTATGACTGGATTCTTAATATTTTTCCCAAAAGTATGATATCTATTCTTTTCAGTTTGTTTTCCGAACAAACAGGGCCCGGGGTGTATCCCCCAAACCCTGTCTGTATTTTCCATCTGAAAAAACGATATTCAGTTCTATCTTTTTCCACATAAATACCTTTGCCAGTCACGCTTTGCTATCATCTGAGAAAACAATCAATAATGCCATTTGTCATGATTTACTACCTCGGCGCTAAACTCTATGAATTCATGGGTGTCATCATTCAGTATCACTCCGTTATAGCACACGGTATCATGGTTGTTGATACACAGGACTACAAGATAGTAGTATTGGTCTTTTGCTTCCGGGTTCCCAACCACCTTGTTAATAAACGACAATTCCTCCTCACTGATTATTTCGTTGTCGCACCATTTAGGATCATCAATATAACAATAGCCGTCATCTTTCAATGAGTGAATGATGATGCGTGTTGGAAATTCTTCTTCCTGCTTATGAAAGAAATCCTGACGTTCGTCAGACAGTGTTTTGAAGGTTCCCTCTGGCAGGATTGTGGAATAAGCGGCAAAGGCTTCCCATGACTCATGGTGCCAGTAATATTTTGGTTCCGTAGCATCCGTTGGCAGTTCTTTTACAAAAGTGCGATAACAATGATAATCCGCCAAAAAGGAATTATATGACTGGTAATCAGCGAACAGAGTCCTTGTCCATGGCATAATATAGGCAAACAGCCCGTCCCACAGAGCATTTAAAACAAACAGGATAAAACACATGGCGAACACAAGACCCAATATGCGTATCGTTTTCTTTAATCTTTTCATTTACACCTCCGTTATCACGGGATATGTCAATTGAATAAAGATTTGAATATCGTTATATACTCCTGTCCCTCTTTCCATATGCTGACACGGTGAAAGGAGATGTTATAGTCGAAATTATACCACATACTGTGAAAACTGTCTTCACCTACTTCTCCCATTGTTGCTTCATTATCAAGAAAAAAATGAACCAAAATCACAAACAGAGTCCAGAGTATATACCCCAAACCCTGTCTACATTCTCTACTCAAGAAAAAACATCCCAGTTTGCCACATCAAGACACAAACATCCTTCCCAGTCAGCGTTTGGGGAGACGGTGATATAAACACATAACGCTGATCATGCGTCCCCCACCCCGAATAAATCATTATCGTGATATGCATAGAAGATAAGTTCCCTTGTTTCATCATTGCAGATAATTCCTCATGTGAAAAACTCGTTTGTTGTATTTGTCTTATAGTCAAGAATACAGAAATATTCTTCTAAATCCTTGCTGTATACGTAGCTCACAAACAAGAGGTCTTCTGCTTCCATAAACTCCTTGAAATGAAACCTATCAAAATGAGACTGATTAGCACAATTGAACCAATAGCACCAAACGATCAAAGGTGTCCATTAAGAATTTTATGATTCGTTTTCGCATCGCTTATCCTCATTTTTTTCATTTCTTTTGTCAATCCATTTGTCTAAGAGAATCATTGCACCTACGATCCAAAAAGGGATTGACACCAGAGCAATCACTATGATCCATGTTCCCACTTCCCCGCCCCTGACAGAGGATTCCTCAAAATCCTCCCTGTCCGGCATAGCCGCGCTGAACTCAATGATCTCATGGGTGGTGTCATTCACGATGACACCATTGTAAGACACACCCTCGTATATATTAACCCGCATGGCCGCCCCAAAATAATATTGCTGCTGTACCTCCGGGTGGTGCAGAACCATGTCCACATACCCCAGTTTCTTCCTGTACCATTCCGAACCATCAAGATACTGTCGCTCATCTCCCCGGGCTTCGTACAAGAGGGAATGTGAAGAATACTCCTCAGCAGCTTCTTCCACATAAAAATTTATGCGGTCATTTTTGACCTCTTCGTACGTGTCTGTGTCGAGAGTCATGGAATATGCCGTCACTACCACACGCATTGCAGAATGCCAGTAATACTTCAGATCTTCTGCGCTTGTTGGGATTTTATCCACAAAATCCCCTGAGCCAAAACATCTCTTGGGGTAATCATGGTATGCTTGGTAGCTTTTAAAACGCGTTTTTTCCAAGGGCATATATTCGCCAAGAACCGACCAAACCGCCCCTAAAAATACCCATGCCAACCAAAGGCAAAACAGCCAAAGGACAGTTCGGATGATGATTCGCCTTATTTTCTTCCACATATATGCTCCTTTCAGTCATACCTGGTGATCACATGGGGAAATAACATATAAAACTTTTGTGAGTCTCACAGGAACACACCTCAGGACAGTCAGGTGTTGCACCATCCTATCCATATATTTTCCATTGTAGTAATTATAACACATAATATAAAAGCTGTCTTTAACAACATTTTCCCCTATCCTGCTTTACCGCCTTGCGATGATACATAAAATAAAAATCAACCAAAAACGCAAACAGGGTCTTGGGTATATCCTCAAACTCTGTCTGCGTTTTCTGTCTAAGAAACAATATTTTGTTCTATCTTTTTACGCACGGACACCTCCGTCAGTCATACCTTGCCGTCATCCTATGTGGAGAGTTAATAATGCCATTTGTCAGGATCTACCACATTGGCACTAAACTCTATAAATTCATACGTGTTATCATTCAATATCACCCCATTGTAACACGTGGTACCTGCACAGTTCTCGCGCAGGACTACAAGGTAATAGTATTGATCTTTTGCTTCCGGGTTCCCAACCACCTCGTTAATAAACGACAATTCCTCCTCACTGATTATTTCGTTGTCGCACCATTTAGGATCGTCAATATAATAATATCCATCTTCCTTCAATGAATAAATAATTTTATCTGCCAGAAATTCTTCCTCTCTTTCACGAAAGAACTTCATGCGTTCATCAGGCAGTGTATTAAAGGTCTCCTCTGGCAGAGTTGTAGAATAAGCAACAAAGGCTTCCCATGACTCATGGTGCCAGTAGTATTTGGGCTCTGTGGCATCCATTGGCAGCTCCCTTAAAAAATCGTCATAACTATTATATTTCATTAAAAATGAATTGTATGACTGGTAATCAGCGAACCGCGTCCTTGTCCATGGCAAAATATAGGCAAACAGCCCGTCCCACAGAGCATTCAAAACAAACAGGATAAAACACATAACGAACACAAGACCCAGTATGCGTATCATTTTCTTTAGTCTTTTCATTTACACCTCCGTTATCTCAGGATATGTCAATTGAATAAAGATTTGAATATCGTTATATACTCCTGTCCCTCTTTCCACTTGCTGACACCATGGACTTTCCCATACAATTCATAGCTTTTGCAAATCCCCAACAGGTTGGCTTCCCAAAGCCATAAGTCCTTTGGAAAATCATATAAATCCATCAAATAATAGTTATAATCCATGGCGTAGGTTTTTGATTCGGGGTCGTAAGTGCAATGTATGGTTACACCAGCTTTAGCTTTGTTAAATGTGCCAAAGGCGTCCAAGTTCTCCAAAGCGGCATAATCATATTCCAGGTTCCACCACTCATCCGTGTCATGGTAAAAAGATCCGTCCCATGTGACATTTGGCGACATTGCTATATAAATTTCCGTGTTATACTCGTTTAACACGGATTGTGCTGCTTGTATTCCTTTCCCCATATTTTCCTCAAAATTATTATATGCCGAATTATGTAATCCCCACTTCAACATAAGCATGGCATTTATGTACTTCCTGGTCCCTTCTCCCCCGATTCCCGGCTCCGGTCCACCCTGAGCTATAAGATAAGTCTCAAAGCATTCTATTGACCCAAGTGAACAAGTAGATAAAAGTACAAATGAGACAAGAGTGTTTAGTGTATGATATTGTGCTTTCCACGCTACGCCTACATCGCTTTCTTTGTCAGCAAACAGACCATGTAGATTGGCAAGCCCATTGCAGTTTCTTTTTGTGCCAAAGAGAGTGCCGTCTGTTTCTTTAATATACCATTCCTCCTTCAGTGTATTCGAGTACGGCACATAATCCATCTTCTCATTATTTATTGTGCCATCCACATTCACCCTGCCGTCCACATATATGAAATCCGTGGATAGCTTGTCATTCACAGAACCCAGGAAGAGGACGCTGGTGTATTCCTTCCCGTCCACCGTGTAGGTCACCTGTTCGGGGAGACCGCCCACCTCAT
>CAMWLG010000092.1 GCA_947175035.1 uncultured Lachnospiraceae bacterium
CTGGAATCCGATAGGGATGTCTCTGCTGGTGATTCCTCGCTGGAATCTGATAGGGATGTCTCCTCAGGTGACGTTTCCGATGGTGATGTAGCCCCAGACAGCAGCCTGGAAGCCCCATTATTCCCCGGACTTCCCGAAGGTTATGTCCTCTCAGATGAACAGTTGGATTCCAAAAAAAATCTCTTTGAACACGCGGGGGACTTCTCGCTCTATATAGAAGAGGATAACCCAGATCTTTATGTTGAGGGCGAATTGATATTTTTGGCCGACAGCGAGGAAGAAGCACAAATGACAGCTGACGCCTTTGGCAGCGAATTGCTCAGATTTGAATGGGGCGTGGCCGTCATCCGCTTAAGCGAGGACCGAACCGTGGCACAAGCTTGTATTGCCGCCGCAGACAGCACCACATTGCTTCCCGCTGTATGGCCCAACTACTATAATGAACTTTATATCGACCACAATGACCCTGCCTTGAAGGACACAAATATGGACTATCAATGGCAGCATGAATTTGTGGGTGATTTCTATGCATGGGACGCCGGCTACAAGGGACAGGGTGTCAAGATTGGTATCTTGGACACCGGCATCCGGGCATCCCACACAGAATTCAAGGGCAGAATTGCCAATACTGCGGGGGCGGATACACTAGGACACGGAACCCATGTAGCCGGTATTGCTGCCGCTAATCTGGACAACAATTCCGGTGGTGCCGGAATCGCCCCCGAAGCATCCTTGTACATATACGCTGTGAACGATAAAAATAACCCTCGCAGTATTACTCTGGAAAATGAACTGAAGGGGCTTAAACAAGCGATTGCCGATGGTGTAGATGTGATAAATATGAGTCTTGGCAGATATAATTACGCGGAATCAGAAAATGTTGTCATAAAGGAAGCTTATGAAGCCGGGATAGCGGTTTTTGCTGCCGCCGGGAATGATTCTGTCAACACCCTGTCTTATCCTGCGTCCTGTGACCATGTTTGCTCTATTGCCGCCCTGCAGCAAGATGGCAAGAAGTCCTCCTATTCTAATTACAATGATGCTGTGGATTTGGCTTTCCCTGGCTCGGATATTTATTCCAGCGTCTGGACCGGTAACGAGAATTATGATTATATGGACGGCACCAGTATGGCTTGCCCCGTGGCAGTAGGTACCGCGGCCGTGATTCTCTCCGGCTCGGACAAGCTTGCCTCCTTAAAAGACAAGACCGGCCCAGAGAGAGTGGATGCCTTGTTTAAAATAATGAAGCAAAATACAAACCGCTGTTCCTCCAAAGGCACTGGCACAGGAACTACATATTTGCCCAAAGTATTTAATTTAAATACAAATTCCGCATCCAGCGCTCCTGCGGCACCTGCCTTTAGCATCCCAAATAAAAAAAGCTTTGACACGCCGACCACCCAACTGCAGATTACGGGCTCTTCCTATGGAGTAAATATCTATTACAACACGAACGGAAAAACACCCACCTACAAAAATGGTACTGTCAGCAACGGCACCCTGTATACCTCCAACGGCATCACAATCGGCGGGGCCAAATCCGTAACAGTCAAGGCGATCGCAGTAAACACGTTAAACGGCAAAGCCAGCAAGGTGACTTCTGCGACCTACACCTTTGCCCCCACTCCCACCAAGGTGGAGATTGCTGCCGACGCTGTCAACAAACTTGCTCTCGGCACCAGCGTGAATCTAAAGGCTGTAGTGACCCCTTCCTATGCCGTGTCAACCAAGGTAAAATGGGCTGTTTCCCCCGCAGGTTCCGGTGTGACCGTTAGTTCATCGGGTAAAGTGAGCGTGGCAAAAAGCGCAACTCCAGGGGCTTACACCATCAAGGCAACCGCCGTTGACAAAAAGGGAAATGAATATACCAAGAGCGTAAACGGCTCTATTACTATTACAGTAATTGAAGCCTCCGCAAACATCAAGTCCATCGCGCTGTCCAAGAAAACAGATGCCCTCTCCACAGGGAGCACGCTGAACTTGGCTCAGGGAATTACCATAACCAATACGGACAAAAGTGAGGGAGACATCAAAAACATCGTCTGGAGCAGCAGCAACACCAAGGTCGCCACGGTATCCCCCGGGGGTGTGGTAACGGCTGTCGCTCCTGGTCAGGCAAACATCAAAGCCACGGCCAACGACGGCAGCAAGAAGAATGCCACCTGTAAGATCACCGTAGCAGACTCTCTTGTGATCACCGGCTCCCATAAACTTGCCGCCGGTAAAAGCATTACCCTGAAAGCCGCTCTTGCCCCGAATACGGTCTCCTACAAATCCTTTGTTTGGGAAGTGAGCGGCACTGGCGTCACCGTTAAGAACGGCAAACTGACCGCCTCCAAGTCCGCCAGCGGTAAATATACAGTCACAGCCAAAGCCACAAAAGACAGTTCTCTTGTGAGGACATATGATGTGACAATCGTGAGTGAACCGATTCAAAGCATTAGCCTTACCAAGAATATCACCCTCTTTAACACCGCCGGTGTCAACAAACTGCCCACCTCCATCGCACTGAAACCCGAGGTGAAAGGCGGAGACAGCACTGCAGTCACTTACACCAGCAGCGCCCCCGGGATTGCAACCGTGGATGAAAACGGAGTTGTGCATGCCATCAGATGCGGAAAGGCGAAGATTACCTGCCAGGCCACTGACGGAAGCAACAAGAAGGCTGTATGCAATGTCACAGTAAACACGCCTGCTTCCCGCATCACCATTGTGAGCACGGACGACAGCGACGGTTATGTGTGCGTTGGCTCCACCATCAAGCTTGCCGTTGTCATTGGCACAAGCTATGGCACACCAAACAAGAGCGTAAAATGGAGTGTCAACAAGGGCTCCGAAGACCTCATCACAGTTGACAACAAAGGCGTTGTAAAAGCCAAGTCTATGGGCCATACAAGCGGACCATATGCTACTGCCTATGTCACTGCCACCGCCTCTGATGGGAGCAATTCCGGCACCTACGAGATACGCGTGCTTCCCAAGATAAAGAGTATCAAACTAGAACCTGCAGGTATATCACGACAGGGCGCCGCTTTCAAAGTATCACCAATATTGGAAAATGGCGAAAAACCGAACGAAGAATTGCTTCGCTATATTTCCTATAAAGTTAACATTACCATTTCCGGCAACTATAAACTAGGAATTGACAAGTTTAGCGATGGGTTTTTTCTTCTCGCAAATAAAAGCACGACCAAAAAAAGTTATCCTTCTTTAACATCGTTGTCAACGGAAGATGGAGCCAAAATCAATGTAAAGGTCACTCTGCCCAGTTGTAAGAAATCCGCTTCTCTATCCGGTTATCTTGTACAATTTTATAATGGTTGGGCTGGCTTTTACACTGTCAAATATTATTATTATTATTAACGCCTCGACGCAAAAAACCATCCTCCTGAAAGCTTAGGCTCCAAGGAGAATGGTTTTTTTGATGCACAAGGGGAGGACTTCCCTACTCAATTGAAAGTAATACGAATCACCCATGGCTACATCTGGTGCCGCACCACTCCATACTCGTCATCCAATCTAAAATATGGGCACTCCTGCTGACTGGCCGTCAAAAAGCGATACATATCATCCTCGTCCAAATTCGCCATACAAGAATAACATTCATAGTCCTCATCATACACATAATTGACACATGCGTCACAAATGCTCACCTATTGACACCACCTTTCTGCTTCCTTGCCTTACTCCTCCTTGTGCAGATAAGCATAAATCTCTCTCTTTCCCACACCCCGATCCTTCGCCACCTGCTTCATGGCAGTCTTGGAATCCATTCCCTGCCCTTCATAGTAAGCCATATGCTCTTCGATACTCATATTCTCCCAAGAGGCAATCTCCTCCTGGCGTTTCTCGGTGTAGCTTTTGCCCTCTAACACCAGCACATACTCTCCCCTGGGTTCCTCGGTTTTATAATATTCCAATGCCTCCGCCAATGTGGTGGGCACCACCGTCTCAAACCTCTTGGTCAATTCCCTGCAAAGCGTGATTTTGCGCTGGCCCAATGCTTCATAGAGCTCCTCCAAAGTCCTTACCAGATGGTGAGGCGCTTCGTATAGAATCATGGTGCGGCTTTCCTCCGAAAGCTCCCGCAGCACCAGCTTTTTCTCCTTCTTATCCGCGGGTAAAAATCCCTCAAAACAAAAACGTCTGGTGGAAAGCCCGGATAAAGTCAGTGCTGTGATGCAGGCCGCCGCCCCTGGCAGTGAAGTCACAGGCACACCTCTTTCCTGACACAGCTTTACCAACACTTCCCCAGGATCAGATATGGCAGGCGTCCCCGCATCCGTGATCAACGCCACATTCTGTCCCGCCAAAAGCTGCCCCACCAGTTGCCTTGCCTTCTCCACCTTGTTATACTCATGATAGCTGGTCATGGGTGTATGTATATTGAAGTGATTTAAAAGTTTGATGCTATTGCGCGTATCCTCCGCCGCAATGAGATCTACGCTCATCAGCGTCTCCACCACCCGCGGGGTCATATCCCCCAGATTGCCAATCGGGGTCGCGCATAAATATAATGTCCCTGCCATCGATCTCCCTCTTCTATTTTTTCTGCATGGGGCTGTGCATTTAGAATCCGTAATCTCTGCGAATTTCCTCTGTATATACCCCTGCGCTCTCAAATATGATCAAAGGCTTCTCCACCGTCATTCTCGGCTTTCCTCCGCGCACAGCCTCCAACAAGACCATATTAGGTTCCTTGTCCACATAGGGATAAACAAGCCTCATGCGCTTAGGCTCTAAACCATGTTGTGACAGTGTCGTCATAATTTCTGCCAGCCGAAAAGGTCTGTATACCATAAAAAAATGCCCGCCCGGCTTCAACAGCTTCGCCGCGGCATTCACCACATCCTCCAATGTGCACAAAATCTCATGCCGCGCAATCGCCTTGGGAGCCTCAGGATTGGTCAATCCGTGCCTTTCTATCATATAAGGCGGATTACAGGTGATACAGTCAAAAGAAGCAGACTTCATCTGACTGCCTGCTTCTCTGATATCCCCTGTCACAATATCAATTGTATCCGAGAGTCCGTTTAACGCCACACTTCTGCGCGCCATATCCGCACTCTCCTCCTGAATCTCCAATCCTGTCAAATGTGCGGGATGATACTTTGCCTCCATCAAGATCGGGATGATGCCCGTTCCGGTTCCTAGATCCAACAGCATGTCCTTTTTTCCCGCATAGGCAAAGCCTGTGAGCAGTACCGCATCCATGCCAAAACAAAATTTCTCAGGATTCTGGATAATTTGATAACCATTGCGCTGTAGATCATCAATCCTCTCGTTAGCTTTCAGAGGAACCTCCTGCATTGTCATTTTGCCAAGATTTCCTTCCCGAACGACTTCTTCGTTCTCTATTATAGTGCCGTTCACCACTGGAACGCTCCTCCTGAAAATTGTTCTGGCGATTGTTCTGTCTGCCCTCCCGCCGATTGTCCTGATGGAAATTATTGTTGCGGCGGCGGTCCCCCCGATTATCCTTGCGCTCGCCGTAACCGTCCCGACTGCCTTTCTCCCGCCTTCTCTCACCGCGGTCACCGTCCTGCTTGTTTTCTTCCTGACGATTGCTCTGGCGATTATAATCCTGTCTGCCACCCTGGCGGTTGTAATCCTGTCTACTCCCTTGACGGGCTCCTTCCTGATGACCGTAATCCTGTCTTTCGTCTCCCTGCTCCTCTGCCCGAAGCTCCTCCAGATCTTCTCTCTCCAGGCGCTCAAGCTCCTTCAATTCCTCAGGGGAGAACTCCATACGCTCTTTCTTGGTATGCTTTCTCTTGAAATGAAGCTTTTTCACTTCATATTCACGAATCTCTTTAGAATCGCCGTCCTCCACGATCACCTTCACCAGCTGGCGCAGCACGTTCACACTCTGCACCTCGCCCTTGCTGCCATCCTCGGCGGTCACCGTATCCCCGATACTGGGAAGCCGTCTGTTCAACTCCTCGTAAGTCTCCTCCTCGTTTTTCAGACAACACATCAATCGTCCACACACGCCGGAAATCTTCGTAGGATTTAATGACAGATTCTGCTCCTTCGCCATCTTGATAGAAACCGGAATAAAGTCTGACAGATAGCTATGGCAGCACAAAGATCTGCCGCAGATGCCAATCCCGCCAATAATCTTCGTCTCGTCCCTGACGCCGATCTGCCGCAGTTCAATACGGGTCTTGAATACCCCCGCCAAATCCTTCACCAGCTCGCGGAAGTCAATTCGCCCATCCGCGGTAAAATAAAATAAAACCTTATTATTATCAAAGGTATACTCCGCATCAATCAGCTTCATTTCCAGATTGTGCTTCTGTATCTTCTCAAGACAAATCTTAAATGCCTCTTTCTCCTTCAGGCGGTTGGCCTGCTCCTGCTCCACATCCCGCTGATTTGCGATGCGAATCACCGGCTTTAGAGGCTGCACAACCTTGTCGTCCTCCACTTCCCGGGCATCCGCCACCACCGTACCGAACTCAATACCCCGCGCCGTCTCCACGATCACGTGGTCGCCGCGCTTTATCTCAAACTCCAGAGGGTCAAAAAAATAAATCTTACCCGCTGTGCGAAACCTTACACCTATCACTTTTGTCATAATCTATCTACCTCACGCAGTGCTATCATTCTATAAAATAAGCTATCTCTCGCAAGAACAAAGATATTATAGCATACCTATGTACAAAAAACCACTGTTAAAATATTCATGCCCTAACAAGCATTCTCCTGAATTGTCAGGAACAGGAGCTCCATCACCAGATCAAAGTTCACATTTGCATCCAGCCTTCGTTTCGCCGTGTCCAAAGCCTTGATCACCGTCTCAATCCCCTCATAGCTGCTGTGCTGCGCACACTTGCGCAATGCGCCAAGCTCCTCGCGGAACACCAGATTATTGGCATCCTTGGTAGCCTTAAACATTAGCACGTCCCGATACCAGATTGCCATAATATCAAAATAATCATTAATTTCCAGCTTGTAATCACCAATCTTTTTGACCGCCGTCACCACTTCATAAAGCTCCATGTCCCTGATGAATTTTAACAGCGACAAAGCCTCATTCTTCACATGTTCAAAGTCCTCGCTGGAAGCCAGCGCCTTCGCTTTTCCCACATTTCCTCTGGCAAAAGCCACGCATACATCCGCCTTATAATCCGGCGTCTGCAATTCCTCCATAAGATATTTGCGTACCCTCTCATCCGCCACAGGCTTCATATTCAACACCACACAGCGGCTTAAAATCGTGGGCAGAAGAGCGTTCACATTGGTGGTAAGCAATAGGATCACCGCGTACTCGGGCGGCTCTTCTAAAGTCTTTAAAATGGCGTTTTGGGCCTGCTGTGTCATCTTCTCCGCCTCGTTGACAATATAAATTTTGTACGGACTGCTATAAGGCTTGATGGCAACATCATTGTTGACCTGCAGACGAATATCATCCACGCTGATCGTGTTGGGTTTCTCGTGCCCCACAAAGATAATATCCGGCTGATTGTCAGATAAAGCCTGTTTACAGGCATGGCACTCCTGACAGGGTTCAACCCCTCCTTTCTCACACTGCAGCGCCATGGCAAACACTCTCGCAATATACTCCTTGCCGGAAGACTTTTCTCCATTGATGATATATGCATGGGAAATCTTCTTTGAGGATAATGCGTTCTGTAAATGCTCTTTAATTTGTTCCTGACCGATAATGTCTGTGAATCTTGCCATCTGTGCCTCCCCTTATAGAACTCTTACGTGAAAATATCCAACAACAATCCCCTGATCTCACCGATTTTATCCAGAATCGCCAGATTATCCTTCTCATCCTTCATCAATTCCTGTGCCAGCTGATCCAGATTCTCGTCTATCAATCGGATAATTCCATAAACTCTGTGACGCCCCCGCCTGTCCAGAAAATTTTCTCTGGAAAATGAATGGGAATGTGTCACCACCTCGTTCAAAAATTCCTTCACCAGACCTCTATAATGCTTCATATCCTTCACATCGCGCTTTTTGGCCAGACGCTCACCCTGCATCGTAATCTCTTCCATCAGATTATTCAGTCTTGCCTGTAACTCCGCCTCCGCAATGTTGCTGGATAACATAAATTTAAAGCTGCCATCCGTGGGCGCTGTATTCTGTGCCTGCTCCACGGGGGCCGGCTGCTGTACCTGATTTACACGAATCTCCATACACCCACCTCCTGTCATAGTGGTTCAGCCCTTCACTGAACCGCTATTTATATCGGCATTTTTCCTCTGACAATAAACTTATGACCGTCCGCACATAGTACCTGTTTATTCCTCGCATATGTACTCCCGGATTTCCTCCAGACATTTCTCAAGATTATCATTGTGAAAATGTCTCTCGATTCCGGCCGCGTTCAACTTCTCCTCAGAAAAATCCTCCTGATCCGCCAGAAAACGGCGGCACATCTCTTCATATCTTGGCTGTCCCTGCCTGCTCTCTCTATCCAAGGCACGCTGCAGCCGCACACCATCATCTAATTCAATCAACACTGGCAAAACATTCCGAGCGCCAAAATACTTCCGCATACTTTGATAGGATTCCAATGTGCCAATCATGATATAATCCTGTTCTCCTCTTGGGTCAAATTGTCCGTCATCCACAGTGAAATATCGCCAGATTCCATGAAAGGTATGATATTCCCTCTGCTCAATCACCTTTCCGGAAGCCTCCAACTTCCGATAACCCTCCTCGTCCGTAAAATGATATTCCACGCCATCCCGCTCTCCCTCGCGGATCGGGCGGGTGGTGTATGGCACAATCGTGCATAGATTCCTGCCGGCTTTATTTTCCCTTTTCCCCGTCTCCAAAAGCTCTTTAAAAATCGTATCCTTTCCCGACGAACTTTTGCCCATAAGATAAATGATTCTGCCCATTAAACTTCCACCACTCTGATCATATTCGTATTGCCGGTGATTCCCATAGGGACTCCCGCGGTGATAACCACCCGATCCCCGTCTTTCACAAGTCCTGCCTTTTTAGCTTCCTCCACGGCATCCGCAAACAATGCTTCCGTTGTCTCCTCCTTCTTGATCAACAAGGGTGTGACACCCCACAAAAGATTCATCTGCTTCGCTACACGATCCGTCATAGTACAACTGATAATAGGGCAGCTCGGCTTGAATCGCGACACCGCCTCCGCCGTAAAACCGGACAATGTCACGGTGATGATTGCCGCCGCTTCCAAATCCATTGCAGTATGGCAGGTGGCATGGGCGATCGCGTTGGTGATATTCTTTTTGTGTATAGGAGACATGCTTATTATTTTTTCTATCTTGGCCATTCTGCCCAGATAATCAATATCCTTTTCCGCGCTCTGCGCAATACGGGACATCGTCTTTACCGCCTCTACGGGATACAATCCCGCTGCGCTCTCGCCGGAAAGCATGATCGCAGTAGTGCCATCATAGATGGCGTTGGCGATATCCGTAGCCTCCGCTCTGGTGGGGCGGGGATTCTTAATCATAGATTCCAGCATTTGCGTGGCAGTGATGACAAGTTTTCCCTGCGCGTTCGCCATTTTTATCATTTTCTTCTGCAATACGGGCACTTCCTCCAAGGGAATCTCCACACCCATATCGCCTCTGGCAACCATGATACCGTCAGAGACACTTAGAATCTCCTCCAAATTCTGGATGCCCTGCATATTTTCAATCTTAGCGATAATCTTCATATCGCTGTCATGCTCTTGCAAGAGCTTGCGCACCTCCAGGATATCCTCCTTACATCTTGCAAAAGATGCCGCCAGATACTCATAGCCCATCTGCGCGCCAAAAATGATATCCTCTCTGTCTACCTCACTGATATAGGGCATGGAGAGAATGGCACCAGGCACATTGACCCCCTTATGATTGGACACGAATCCACCGTTTATGAGCGGGCACTCGAGATCTGGGTGGGGGGGGGGGGCGGCGGGCGTGGGGGTGAGTCGGGGGTGGGGGGATGTCGG